>NZ_JALIQP010000008.1 GCF_023566055.1 Halosolutus amylolyticus
ACGAAACCCGTACTCGACGTCCACCTGACGAAACCCGTACTCGACGTCCACCTGACGAAACCCCGTACTCGACGCCGAAGCGATCGCATTTTTCTACGTGAGACACCGTGTTTCCGGTGAACGGTAATCGGTCGGGACACCGTGTTTCCGGTGAAGTTCCGACGACCGGTTCACACCGGGTTTCCAGTGAAAAAGATACGATTTCCCGATCGAGGACCTCCTATTCGCCCGATCGAAGACTTCCAATTCGGAGCGCAGGGTTCTTGAACAGTCGAAAGACCGTCCCAGACGATCGAATCTGGTGGGCATCGACACGTACGATCGAATCCCGCAGGTGGCGACTCGGTTTGCGCGTGCTAACTGGACACCGGGTTTCCAGTGACGACGCCGGTCGGAGCGGCCCTTCCCTGGGAATTTGCTCGTTCTGCGGCGATTCGCAGTGAAGGAGTGTATTTCCGGTGTAATCCGTACACCGATCGATCGAATCACCCGATTCGAGGGGGTCGACTGGCCTCGTCCGATCGAGCGTGAGTGATTTCGGTTGAGCGAGCACGGGTAATATCGGCTGATCGAGCGTGAGTGATGACCAATTGCGATCGGTCAGAATCGACTTTCTAGGAAGGGGACGAGTCGACCGAATTTCGGGAACGTTACGAGTCGACCGAATTTCGGGAACATTACGAGTCGACTGGTTCGGACTCTCCGGTTTCGACGAGGACCTTCCGAACGACGTCGGGATCCTCCAGGAGTTGGTGTTCCGTGTAGCTTCCTTCGGCACTACCACCGCTCTGTCGTGACTGTTCGATGATATCCAGAAACGCGTGTTCTTTCAGGAGATCACGAACACGGCGAAGCGAGAGCGAGTCGGACCCCTCCTGCCGACAGATCTCCTCGTAGACGTCGTAGATCCGCGTCGTCCGGAAGCCGTCCTCGTCCGGCGTATTCAACGAGAGGACGGCGAGAGCCTGGAGCACGTACCGGGAGTGTGGCGTCGAACCGCGAATGAGTTCTCGGAACCGATCGGTCTCCGCCCGTTCTCGGGCCTGGACGACGAACTCCTCGCGAACGCGTTCGCTTCCGTTCGACTGGGCGATCTCCCCTGCGTACCGGAGGATGTCGATCGCCTTCCGGGCGTCGCCGTGTTCCCGGGCCGCGAGTGCGGCGGCGCGCGGGATTACCGACGGTTCGAGGACGTCGTCTTTGAACGCGTCACTGCGCGCCTGCATGATGTCCCGAAGCTGGTTTGCGTCGTACGGTGGGAAGACGAATTCGCGCTCGCAGAGACTCGATTTGACGCGCTCGTCCATCCGATCTTTGTACTTGATCTTGTTGCTGATCCCGATGACGCCGATTTTGCAGTGATCGAGTTTGCCGGCCTCGCCCGCGCGCGAAAGTTGCATCAGAATGTCGTCGTCGTCGAGTTTGTCGACCTCGTCGAGAATGATCAGCACGACATCGTACTGCGAGTCGAGCACCGTCCAGAGCCGTTTGTAGTACGTCGACGTACTCAACCCCTTGTCGGGAATCTTGACGTCGGTGATCTCGGCGTCGTTTAGCGAGTGAGCGATCGTCTGGACCGCCTGGGTCTCGGTGCTGTCCTGGGCGCAGTCGACGTACGCGAACTCCGCCGTGACGCCCTCGTCCTTCGCGACCCGGACGAGCCGTTCGGAGATGTGCTTGGCACAGAGTGACTTTCCGGTTCCCGTCTTGCCGTAGATGAGGAGATTGCTCGGACTCTGCCCGAAGATCGCGGGGTTGACCGCGTTCGCGAGATCAGAGATTTCGTCGTCCCGGCCGACGATACGACCTTCCTCGGGAAGATGATTGATCTCGAGTAGCTCTTTGTTTTCGAAGATCGGATCGTCTCGAGTGAAGAGGTCGTCGCCGGAACTCGACATTGGTCTCAGACACCACGTTTCCGGTGAAACGTCTTTACTGTTTGGACTTGCGTGGCGGCAGTCGGTGAAAAGGTTATTAATGGGAGTTTGAGGGCCTGAAACGCGTTTGGGAACAACAGTGGGGATCGGTGGGATAGTTGGAGCACACACACACCGGGTTTCCGGTGAAATGGGGTGAGGGTGGGGGTGGTGCAGTTGAAGCGGGGGTCGTGATTCAGCGGAAACGTGGTGTGTGCCCGATCGGAGAGAAGGAAGATCTGATCGAAGAACACAGGTGTTAACCATAGAACTAGCAGATTTCGACTATAGAACAGCGGGGTTCAACCATAGTACCCAGCAAACGTTGACCATAGATCTCGGTGAACATAGACCACAGAACCGGCGGACATAGACCACAGAACCGAATTATGCCAGGATCATCAACCGCGCAGAGGGGTCATACTGACGAAGATTGAGAAGACGCACTGAGGACCTTTCATGTCGGTGAGTGCGAACTCAGAATTTCGGTAACCCGGTAACGAATATTCTTGAGCTCCGATCGACGTTTCCGGTGGAAGCCTTTTGTCGACTACTGCTAGTAATTCTAATTCGATCTAGTCAATGGACTATACTCCTTACTATGACTTATTAGTTACTATTCTGGTTTAGTTTCCCCTGGATCAGCAATGTGTTTTGATTCCTAGTCGGACACGGCTTCGGGAATCCTGGCGCTTCAAATCTTCCGGACACCACCAAACTACTATCCGTCCAGCTACCACCACCTGTCCAGCTACCACCACCCGTCCAGTCACCACCATTTCACCGGAAACCCGGTGTGTGCGCGCGGCATCTTTTTCTTCACCAGTTCGAATTCTTCACCAGTTCGAATCGAGACCATCCCACCTGCTCACCCCATTTCACCGGAAACCCGGTGTGTGTGTCTCCTCGAGTGACTGTCACAGTTTGGTATCTATCGTTCTTCAGTACCCGCGTTAAGTACCTCTTGGTTCCCATTGCTCGTTGTTTCGCAGTGGGGAACCAGAAACGCGACTCGTGTGGCCCGCCCAGTCGTTCAGATCGGATCGGTGACTGTCTCTTCGATGGGTACGGAACTCGGGCGAGATTCGTTTCGACTCGACCTCTCTCTCTTTCGCTACTCTACTTCATCCGTCTTTCACTACTGACGAGTTCGTCGTAATCAGTCGCCCGTCGTAATCAACCGTCTGGATAGCGGAATCGTCCCAATTCACCGGAAACGTAGTGTGTGTCGATTACTAGTACACAGTTTTTCGAACTTTCCGGACTGTTTCGGGACCAACATTGTTCCAGACGTATTCGTTCTGCGTCGTATTCACCGGAAATACGGTGTGTGTTTCGAACCACCGGGAAGTGTGCGTTTCGAACGTCGCACCAATCCTCTCCGCCTATCGCTTCATCACCTCACCGTTCGCACCATCACTTCTTCTACGTTCACCGGAAAACCACTTCTTCTACGTTCACCGGAAACGTGGTGTGTCCCTCCACCTTAATCACGTGCTCCACCCTGGGGATGAAGAGATCGAGCATCGATTCTAGGGATGAAGAGATCGAGCATCGATTCTAGGGATGAAGAGACCGAGCATCGATTTGCCCTCTATCGAAACTTCCTGTGGAACCTTCCTCCGGGACTATCGAAACTTCTTGTGGGACCAGTGCTCCGGATGCAACCATCGATCGAGGGACCTGGAGACGAGGCTCCAGTAACGGCTGTCAAGCACTTCACCGGAAACCCGGTGTGTCTTTCCCCGATACAGACGTCCGGAACCCCGTTGCCCCGTAGAGAAATCCGGTCGCCGTGTCTCCGGCAGTCCGTGTCTCCGACAGTCCGTGTCTCCGACAGTGGGGAACCGCCGCAAACGTACTGGATCCGAGGCCCGTCTCCGCTACAACCGTCTACTCTCCGCCGTGGGACTCAATAGTAGTAGAGTTCGAGTTCGTGGCCGCAGTTTCCACAGGTAGTCTCTTTTCCCTGTAGCCGGTTGGAATTTTCACCGCCGATCCCGGGACCGGGCGGGACGGTCGTGGAAACGTCAGTATCGCACTCCGGGCATCCAATCGTCATCCCTGATTGGTTCGCACGAGACATGACCCGTACGTTGTCGACGTCACCCGTTAGTTATACTAAGCGTACGACGTTACTTGGGTCCGATTTCCACTGTTCACGTGTCCTACGGAGAGATTAATTCGATCCGATCGGCCTAAACGGTGCCACCACTAGTTCGAACAGTGCCGCCACCAGTTGCTAGTCAGTTCGACTGATCGTCGGCCATTTCGAAGAACGGCCTTTGTGCGCACTGACCGATCGGTCAGCGTCCGTTCCCCGGAGCACCGAACTGGGCGATCACACCGGATACCCGCGATCACACCGAATACGTGACGTCTTCGAAGTCGAAAAATGCCGTTTCGTAACCGTCGTGGCGCGATACCTGTGGCGGGGTGTCGATCGAAACCGTGATTTCGTCACCCGACTCGAGTCGATCGAGTCCCGTCCCGTAGTGGTGTCCGAACTCGTCGTCGAGCGTCTCGCTGAGCGTCCCCTCGTGGACCACTGTTCCCTCGCGTTCGATCGCGACGGACAGCGAGGTAAACGGCAGGATAACGTCGTTGTACGGCGTCCGGGGGCAGACTGCCAGCGACGTCGAGCCGTCGGAGTACCGATCGTCGTCGGTGACGACGGCGGAAATCTTCGCGTCCCCGCTTCGCTCGGTGCCGAGCACGTCCCCGGGGAGGTCGTCGATCGACGGTCCCCGTGACGTCGGTGCGGGGCCGACGTCGTGATCGCTAGAGTGGTCGTCGTGATCGGTCTCACTCCCCGATTCGTGGTGGCCGTGCTCCATCAGCGGGAGCGCGTCTCGCGTCCCCCGCCGTTCCTCGTCGATCAGTTCTACCTCGATGTCGTGAACGTCCGACTCTGCGTACTCGAAGTCGACCGTAAGCGTCGCGGTCGTGTCGAGACGGCCCTCGAATGCGCCGGTCCGGACCGCGTCGACGGGCCCGACCCTGGCACGGACCGTGTACGAACCTTCGTCGGGCAACGGAACGTTGTCTCCGTAGTGAAATCCCATCCGCTGGGCGAGCATCGGCCACGGCGAGTTCCCAACGCCGTCGATCGGGTCGCCGTCCCGGAGGATCTCGTACTGCACGTTCACCGGAAGGACGGTGTCCGTCTCGCGATCCCAGACGGTGAGCATCAGGTGAAGACTGTCGTCGGGGTCGACGTCGACGAGACTGCCGCCTTCGCCCGGAATCCAGAATCGGTGTGGAATCGTGTACGTTACCTCGAGGGCGACGTCGCCGTCGGCCGCCCGTCCGTACGTGTCCATCATCTCACTGCCAGCGGGGAGGTAGACGGCGTCGGGTCGATCCTCGACGATCGGCGGATTCGCCCAGGCCGACTGTTCTTCGAAGCCGAGGCGTTCGAGACAGCCGGCGGTCGCGACCCCGCCAGCGACGGCCGTTCCACGGAGAAAGCCCCGACGATTCATTGTCGACGGATTGGAAGCGCCCGAAAAAACGCCTGTCGGTTCGATCGTCGAAAGCGAGGTGAAATCGCCTGACAGTTCGATCGTTGAAAGCGAGATAAAATCGCCTGACAGTTCGATCGTTGAAAGCGAGATAAAATCGCCTGACAGTTCGATCGTTGAAAGCGAGATAAAATCGCCTGACAGTTCGATCGTTGAAAGCGAGATAAAATCGCCTGACAGTTCGATCGTTGAAAGCGAGATAAAATCGCCTGACAGTTCGATCGTTGAAAGCGAACGAGAGCGTTCGTCGATCGAACCAATGACCATTTGGCGTTCCCATCCTAGGCTGAACTATGGAACGGCGGACCTATCTACGCTCACTCGGGGTTGCAGGCCTCGCCGGCGTCGCCGGCTGTCTCGACGACGGACTCGCTGGAATCGGCTCGAACGACGAGACGGTCCTCGACCCGCCCGAGGTGAACCGCGGTGATCCGTCACATCCGATCCACGGCGAGGAGTTCCCGTCGTTTTCGATTCCCGATCCGATCACCGGCGAGATGGTCTCGCGGGACGATTTCGTCGGCGAAACGCCGTTCGTGATGACGTACTTCTACTCGTCCTGCCCGGACGGTGCCTGTCCGGCCCTGCTCTTGCGACTGCGGCGGATCCAGGAGGACGCCGCGGAACGGGGCTACGAGGACGACGTCGGCCTCCTCGCGGTGACGTTCGACCCCGAACGGGATACGGGGGAGACCTTAGAGCAGTACGCCGTCGAACAGGGCGTCGACCTCGACGCTGGAAACTGGCACTTCCTTCGGCCCGAGGGCGAGGACGAGGCCAGAGCGGTCATCTACGAGGATTTCGGAATGCGATACGAACGCGTCGACGACATGGACGAACTCGAGGACGGGTCCCACGACGCGAACGACGGGGACGCGGACGGAAACGAAAGCGAGCAGGGATCCCACGGAAACGAGACCGGAAGCGACCACGACGAACACGATCACGGCGAGTACATGTTCACCCACTACAACCTGATCACGCTCGTCAACGAGGACGGGATCGTCGAACGCGCCTATCCGAACGCGATCGCCGATCGCGAGGACGTCAGTATCGAGACGATCGTCGAAGACACGCGAACGGTGGTGACCGACTGAGATGCGACGGCGAGAGGCCCTCGCGGGGATCGCCAGTGGGGGTGTTATCGCCGCGGGGGGTGCGATCGCTATCCTCGGACTTCCCTCGGGCGAGGACCTGCCCGGTGATTTCGGATCGTCCGATGACGGGTCGTACGAGGTGCCCGACGACCCACTTGCGATCGAGACCGTCGACGCGCCGGGAAGCGAGGCCGGGGAGGTGCTCGTGCCGTCTCCGGATCGTGCAACGTTCGTCGACATTTTCGGCACCTGGTGTCCGCCGTGTATCGAGCAAATGCCGGCACTCGCCGAGGCACACGATCGGATCGGCGACGAGGTCCTGTTCATCTCGGTGACGAACGAATCGGTCGGCGAAGACCGAGCGATCACCGAGGCCGAACTCGTCGACTGGTGGGACGAACACGGAGGGAACTGGACGCTCGGCCTCGATCCCCGCGCGGAACTGACGGAACGGTACCTGGATGGTGGCTACCCCACGGCTGCGGCCATCGACGCCACGGGGACGGTCCAGTGGTCGGGTTCCGGGGTCAAGTCGGCGGACGAACTCGTCGCCGGAATCGAGCAGGCACTCTCCGCTGGGGAGGACGGAACATGATCGCGGCGGTTTCAGGACCTGCGGTCATGGCGAGTTTGGCAGCAGTCCCCGACGCGGCGTTGCTGACCTCGGACGCGGCACTGTTAACGACGCTCGTATTCGCGCTCACGGCGGGCGTTGCAACCTTCTTCTCTCCCTGTGCGTTTCCGCTGTTACCCGGGTACGTCGGTTTCTACGTGAGTCAGACGGAGGGCGACGACGCGTCGCTCGGCGGTGCCGTCAGTCGCGGCCTCGTCGCGGGCGTGGGCGTTCTCGCCACGTTCGTCGCCCTGGTCGGGGCGGCCTACTGGATCGGTCACACGACGCTGTCGAACGTGGTCGTGTTCGAACCGATCGTCGGGGCCGTGCTCGTCGTCCTCGGCGTCCTCGTCGTCCTCGATCGCGCGCCGACGCTGTCCGTTCGCCTCCCGAAGCGGCGATCGAACGTCCTCGGGTTCGGGATCTTCGGCGCTGGCTACGCGCTCGCGGCGGCCGGCTGTGTCGCGCCGCTTTTCGTCGGCGTGGTGGGGCGGGCGCTGTCGTATCCGCCGGCGGAAGCGGCGCTCGTCGTCGGCACGTACGTCGGGATCGTCGTCCTCCTCATGGTGTCGCTGACGGTCGCGACCGGCATGGGGCTGGTCGCTGGCGGTCGGCTGGTTACCCACAGCAAGACGATCAAGCAGATCGCCGGTGCCGTGATGATCGTCGCCGGGCTGGGGCAGCTGTACCTCGCCATCTTCGTGCTCGACGTGCTCTGATACGGTTTACTGTAGGTCATTTCCGGCGCAACCGCCGCCCGGATCGCGGTTGCGCCGGTACATCGGTACAGCAATCCGTATGAGTTCCGACTCCCTCCTGGGACGATCGGCCTCGTCCGTTCACGGGCGAGCACGGATCCGGTTCGGCCGGCAGGGGCAGGTCCGGGATGTATTGGGATCCCCGACGAAGTGCCACCGAGAAATGTACCAGGACCTGTTGATCGCGACCGACGACAGTGACGGGTCTCGACGGGCGACCGAACACGCGATCGCCCTCGCCGACCAGCTCGGCGCGAGGCTTCACGTCTTGTCGGTCTCCGAGGAGGGACCCCACAGTACGGAGAAGAAGGACAAACTGCGATCGGATCCCGAGAGCGAAGCACACCGGGCCGTCGAGCACGCCGCGGAGATGGCGTCGGAACGGGGCGTCGAGGCGACGACCGACGTCCGTCAGGGCGTCCCACAGGAGCAGATCGTCGACTTCGCCGAGACGAACGGCGTCGACATGATCGTCGTCGGGACGGTCGGCCGCAGCGGTCTCGATCACCTCGTCGTCGGCAGCGTCGCCGAAGAGGTCGTTCGCGAGGCGACGATGCCCGTGGTGACGGTCCGGGAGACGTGACGGACCGCGAGACGTGACGGGCCGCGAGGCGCCCGCGTAACGGCCCGGCCAGCGCCGCATTCTGATCAGTCACGTCCGGTACCGACTGTTCGGCGGTCGGACGCGAATTCTGCCCGATTCCGGCCCTTCGGAAGCCGGCCCGGTCCGAGTCCGACCTCGGCCCCGTTCGGGTCCGACCGATCGTCAGTCATCGGGACACGAATTCGGTAAGACAGTGTTACTCACGAATACGGAATCGATAATTAACGGCACGGGCCGCCAAGCACGGCTATCGTGGCTGTCCGTCTCGGCGTCGCGCGCCGATCGCCGATCGGCGTCGGTTCGTTCGTCCGGGGGAGCCGGCTGGAGACCCCGACCGCGACCGTTCTCGGCCCTGGCCTCCGGTCCGATCGGCGTTCGGAGGTGATCGCTCCGTGAGTGACAGCGGCGCAACCGTGGTCGGTGACGTGGTCCGCGTGCTCGTCGTCGGGGAATCGGACCGGATCGACGCGACGGCGACCGCGCTGTCGTCGGCGTTCGAACCCGTCTCACTGCTTCGCGAACGGACGGTCGCGGACGCCCGACAGCGACTTGCGGCGACCGACGTTCACTGTCTCGTCTGCGCGTACGATCGGTCGGGCGAGGAGTCCCCCCTCGATCGGTTGCTCGAGGCTGACGGCGACGTTCCGATCGTCGCGGTCACCGACGAGTCCTTCGCCGAAGCGGCGATCGAGGCGGGTGCGACCGACGTGATCGATCCGTCGTCCCCGGGCCGACTCGTCGCGACGCGCGTCAGGAACGCCGCCGAACGGTACCGGCTCGAGACGGAAGCGACTGGACCGACGGAGCGTCGCTATCGGTCGATTCTCGAGGGGTCGACCGCACTCGTCTGCGTCGTCGACGAGTCGGGGGCGATCGACTACGTGAACCCGGCGGTCGACGACAGGATGGGGTACACGCCGGCGGAACTCGAACGAACGACGCTTTTCAGACTGGTCCACCCCGACGATCGATCGCTCGCCCGTGAGACCCTCTCGGCGGCGGCCGACGGATCGCTGGGCGCGACGGAACGGACGACGCTTCGGCTGGGCCACGCGGACGGCACGTGGCACGTCTCGGATCTCGCCGTCGTCAACCGCGAATCGGATCCGAACGTCGACGGACTCGTCGTGACCGTCACGAACGCCACGCCGGACGGGCTGGCGGACGACGCGCTCGCGGACGCGATCGACCGACTCGATGCCGCGTTCTTCGCGGTCGGCTCCCGATGGGAGTTACAGTTGTTCAACGAGCGGGCGAGCGCGCTGTTTACGGCCGCGACCCCGGAGCCGGGAACCGTCGTCTGGGACGCGTTGCCCGAGTCGGTTCGCGGCGAGTTCGCCGATCGGCTTCGTGAGGCGGCGGCGACGGGCTCGGCGGTCGCGTTCGAGACGACGCATCCGGCCGTCGACGAGCGGCTCGTGGTCGAGGCTCATCCCTCGGAGAGCGGCGTCTCCGTGACCGCACGGCCGGGAGCCGAGGCGACGACGCCCGCTGCCGAGCGGGAGCGACTCGAGCAGTTCGAAGCGATCGTCGACGCCCTCGAGGACGGGATCGCGGTCCTGGAGGGGTCGACCATCACCGACGCGAATCCCGCGCTGTTCGATCTCGCTGACGCCGAGACACTCGTCGGGCGCGATATCGAGACGCTCGTCGACGACGATCTCGCGGCCGGGATCCGGGAGCGAGCCGACTCCCCGCTCGTGCGGTGGATGGAGCCGCTCACCGGCACGCTAGAGACCGACGGCGACCGGCGGCCGGTCGACGTCTCCGTCGTGTCGCTCGGATCGGCCGACGGCGATCGAACGTGCTGTGTCGTTCGCGATCGACGGGGGTCGCCGTCTGCGGCCGTCTCGACGCTCGCGAAGACCGCCACGTCGCTCCGACGAGCCGAGAGCCGACCCGACGTTCGCGAGGCGATCGTCGACGCAGTGGGATCGTATTCGGCTGCCGACGTGGTCGTCTGGTACGAGGTCGACGAATCGGTGATCCGGCCGGCGTCCGTCTCCGCGTCGGCCCCGGGCGACGCGGATCTGCCGACGATCGATCGCCGTGACGACCCGTTCGCGGGGGTGCTCGATGCCGACGGTGCCAGCGTCGCCGACCCTGACGAACTCGAGCCGGTTCTCTTGCGGTCGGGAATCCGGGCCGAGCGAGTGCTCACCGTCCCGATCGACGGGGCAGGGATCCTGCTCGCGACCAGTTCGGATCCGATGGGGTTCGAGGGGATCGACCTCGCGCCGATCGAGACGCTGGCGACGATGGCCGCCACCGCGCTCGACTGGCTCGCGGCGGAGAGCCGACGCCGGACCCTCGAGCGCGGTCGAGCGGATTTCGAGGGACTCGTCGAGCGGGCGGACGCGGTCCTGGACCTCGAACGGGATCTGTTCGCGGCGAGTACCCGGCCGGCCGTCGAGCAACGACTGGCGTCGGGACTCGTCGACCTCGACACCGGCACCGGGTCGATCGAACTCGCCTGGATCGGCGAGGCCGCCGTCGGGAGCGACGCGGTGACGCTGCGAACGTGGGCCGGCCGGGACGGATCGCACCTCGAATCCCTCTCCCTCTCGGTCGATCCGGAGACGGGAGAACCGGCCGGTCGGACGGCTGCCAGCCGCGAGCCGACCCTCGTCGAGGATCTCGAGGCGGTCGAGCCGGACCGATGGCAACGGCTCGCGCTCGAGCGCGATTTCCACGCGGTCATGAGCGTTCCGCTCGGCTACGACGAGTTGTCGTACGGGACGGTGACGGTGTACGCCGATCGGCCGGGGGCGTTCGACGAGCGAACGCGGGCGATCTGCGAGCACCTGGCGACGGTCGCCGGGTACGTGATCACGGCCATCGAACGCAAACGCGCGCTGGTCAGCGACAGCGTCACCGAACTCGAGGTCGCCGTCCCAGCCGAATCGGATCCGTTGACGATGCTCGCCGATCGGCTCGACCGTCGGCTCGACGTCCGGACCGTCGTCCCGCGGTCGTCCGGCGGGACCACGGTGTTCTGTACGATTCCGGACGCAGACGAGGCGGCGATTCGCGACGCCGTGGCCGCGATCGACGCGATCGAACGATCCCGGTTCGTCGGCGACGGGGCGACCGACTCGCTCGTGGAACTCGGCTGTGCAGGCGAGACCGTCGCGGAGACGCTCGCAGAGCACGGGGCCATCCTCAGGTCTCTTTCACCGAGTGAGGATCGGTCTCGCCTCGTGATCGACCTCTCGAGTACCGTCGACGTGCGATCGTTCGTGGGAATGCTCGATCGGAAGTTCTCCGGCGCGGAACTGACTGCGCGCCGCGAACACGACCGGACCGGACGGGCCGATCGGTCGTTCGACGCGGAACTTCGCGACCAGCTCTCGGAACGGCAGTTACGAACGCTCGAGGCGGCCTACTACAGCGGCTTCTTCGAGTGGCCCCGGGAGAGTACCGGCGAGGAGGTCGCCGAGTCGATCGGGGTCTCCCAGCCGACGTTCAGCCGTCACTTCCGGCTGGCCCAGCAGAAGGTGTTCACGCTCCTGTTCGAGGAGTCGGACGGGACGACCGCCAACGAGACGTAATCGCGGTGGGCTTCGGACGACCGTGGGCGCCATCCCACGCGCCGAAGCGAACCTCTGACGGAGCGATGGACGGGGATGACGTTCCGTCGGAGTAGTCCTGCCTTACCGGGCGAAATCGACGGGTAACACGGGATTTCTCCGCGTCGAAATCGGCACTCGGGCCACGCCCTGATCCGTCGGATAGTCGACCGATGAATAGATATTGACGACAGCAAACTGATCGATTTCGTATCTAGCGTCTACGATCATGTACTCGGGGTGGAAAGGGGCTGTTAATGAGTGAGTTCGTGGTAAGCCAGTCTTACACCGGCCGTTCATCCGGACGGCGGATGCCGCAGTGAGCATCGAAATCGCCGACGCCGAACGCCCCGCCACGACGGAGCGGACCGGGGTGCGTTCGGTGGCCGACGGCGGAATCGTCGCTCAACTCCGTCTCGATCACCCGGCGCTGTTCCTCCAGCCGACCCTGCGACGCGAACGGGACGTGACGGTGGAACCCGACTACTGGACCACCACCGAGACGGGCCGAACGCTCGTCTTCGTCACCGCGTACGGCTCCGAGGGCGACTTCGATCGGTTCGAGTCCAGTCTCGAGATGGACCCGACCGTCTCCGATCCGGTCTGTGTCGATCGCTACCCGGATCGACGCGTCTACCGGGTCGCAATCGCCGATCGGACGATCCGCGTCGTGTCGAAGACCGCCGAATTCGACGGGCGCCTCCTCGACTGCTGTAGCAGCCGCGACGGCTGGCTGGTGCAACTCCGGTTCCCGGACCGGGACGCACTCGTGGACTTCAACGAGTTCTGTCGGGAACAGGACGTCTCGGTCGCGGTCGAGCACCTGCGCGTCTCCGACGACGGGGACGACGGCGTCGTCGCCCTGACGGAGAAACAACAGGAGTTGCTCACCGTCGCCCACGAGGAGGGGTACTTCGACGTTCCCCGGGGCATCTCGCAGGACGAACTGGCCGATCGCCTCGGCGTCTCGAAGTCGGCGATCTCCCAGCGACTCCGGCGTGCGATCGGTGCGCTCTGTACGTCCTCGCTGTCCGCCCGGTAGTCGGAACTGTCGGTCCGATCGGTGGCCAGAGGACGGCCGAACCTGGCCGCGTGACCCACCGTACTGTTTCGCGGGAGTCAGATACTGTTTCGCAGGAGTCAGAACTGAATCGTGTCGCCCCGCGTCCGTGATCTGTGGCTCAAAACCGAGCCACGATCGAGACGCTGGTCGCTGACGAACTACTGGTAGCGCACGCGAAACGGTCTACATCGGGTACCGAGAAATCCTGAACTGAGTCGTGACCGCGACGAGTTAGTCGTCCGACTCGTCGTCTTTCATCGAGCCGAGCTGGGAGACGAGTTCGTCCGTCGTGACGTCGGACTCGAAGGACATCTGTCCGTCGTGATCGTTTTCGTGGACGTTGACGGCCTCTACGTCGTCCTCGTCGTCGGCCGTCTGTTGCTGTTGTTCGGATTCGTCGTAGCTACCAAAACCCATATCCACACGTGCGACCCCGACGGTCAAAGGCGTGCCGGTTCGGAGCGTCCCCGCGATTCGTTGACGTCCGTGCCCGTTCGCCGATCGTACGTCCCGGCCAGGACGACCTCGGTATCTGCGGAGTCTTCCACGACCCGTCCAATCACGGAGCCGACGACCGCCGCCGTGATAGCCGTTCTCTACGGCCCGATCGGGCGGTCGAACTGTCGCGATGGTCCGGCCCGATCGGGACTGCCGTCGAAGTACCGTCGAAGAAGGCGGATCGAACGGTGGCAGTCGGAGGAATTTCGACCCGGCAGCCTCGATGTGAGCCGGTGGCCGATCCACTATAGAACTCGACGACCGTTCACGGATATCCATTGAGGAAACACCTTCCAGGTGTTATCCGAGACGAAATCGAAAATAAGTGGATGCTTGTGCGGTACAGGTACGACGACCGGCCGAAATAGTCCGCTTCGATCGAGTCCCCGGATCGCTGCCGGGGTGGACTCGATACCCCGTGTGACGTTCCATACTGGCAGTTCAACTGATGCTACAGCCGGGCGGTCGGGTCGACGACGAATCGTTGGGACGACATACTGTGTGTTTTCGATCGTTCGTAACGTGATATACACACGATTTCACGGAGAACTGAACGTTTCACGCAAAAATCGTTCTGAACGTATCACAGTCTTCGTTACGGTATGGACACGGTGTGAAGACGGAGTTCCCGTTTTATCCGGTAACTACGGCTTCTGGTAGCCCGTCTATAGTAATGGATTCGTGCCTGCTTCCCTGTAGCATGTCCGTGCACCGGTCGCCGTCTCGACGGGTCTTCACGGACGATCAACTGACCATGACACGACCACGATTGTCACGGGCGACGGTTCGACGTTGGCGGCTTCACGTCTCTCCACGCGCCAGTCTCGATTCGACGACTGACCGCTCTCTGCGGCCAATCGACCCCACGGTGGGCGGGAGGTAGTTCCGATGTGTGGAATTATCGGCCGGGTGGGATCCGGTGACGCGATCGAGACGCTCCTGACGGGACTCGAGAACCTCGAGTACCGTGGCTACGATTCTGCCGGCGTCGCCGTCCAGAACGGATCGGGTATCGCCGTCCAGAAACGCTCCGGAAAGGTCGAGGAACTCAAGGCGTCGATCGACGACCGCCCGCTCGAGGGGGAGGTGGGTATCGGCCACACGCGTTGGAGCACCCACGGCCCGCCGACGGACGAGAACGCCCATCCCCACACCGACGGGACCGAGGACGTGGCGGTCGTCCACAACGGGATCATCGAGAACTACGCCGAACTGAAGTCCTGGCTCCGCGATCGAGGCCACGCGTTCACCAGCGACACCGACACCGAGGTCATCCCGCACCTCGTCCAGTACTACCTCGACGAGGGCTTTCCGAACGAAACCGCGTTCCGGCGGGCGATCGACGACCTCGAGGGGAGTTACGCCGTCACTGCCATGTTCTCCGGCGAACACGTCCTCTACGCCGCGCGGCAGGGCTCACCGCTGGTCGTCGGCATGGAGGACGGCGAATACTTCCTCGCCAGCGACGTCCCCGCGTTCCTCGAGTACACCGAGACCGTCGTCTATCTCGAGGACGGCGACGTCGTGATCGTCGACGAGGACGGGGTCGAGTTCACCGACCTCGAGGGAAACCCCGTCTCCCGCAACCCGGAGACCGTCGAGTGGGACCCGGAACAGGCTGGCAAGGGCGAGTACGATCACTTCATGCACAAGGAGATCCACGAACAGCCGACCGCGCTGGCCCAGGCGATCGAGGGCCGGATCGATCACGGCTCCGGCCGGATCGCCCTCGAGGACTTCGAACCCGGGACGTTCGAGGGGATCGAGAGCGTCCAGCTGGTTGCCTGTGGCACGTCCTACCACGCTGCACTGTACGGCTCGCTCGCCCTGAACGCGGCCGGCATTCGTGCGACAGCGCTGCTGGCGAACGAGTACAGCGTGTCGGCACCGCCGGTCGACGACGACACGCTGGTCATCGCGGTCTCCCAGAGCGGCGAGACGGCGGACACACTGAACGCCCTCCGGCAGGCTCGCGCCAGCGGTGCCAGGACGCTCACGCTCACCAACGTGGTCGGGTCGACCGCCGCACGCGAGGCCGACGACGCACTCTTCATCCGCGCGGGGCCGGAGATCGGCGTCGCCGCGACCAAGACGTTCTCGTCCCAGGCCGTCATGTTGCTCTTGCTCGCCCAGCGACTGGCCGACGACGTCCGCGGTGAGCCCCACGCCGATCTCGACTCGCTCCTGCCGGAACTCGCCGCCATGCCCGACCGAATCGACGCGATACTCGAAGCCTCGACGGCCGATCGGGTCGCGAGGCGGTACGCAGACAGCGAGTCGTACTTCTTCATCGGCCGAGGGCTGGGCTTCCCGGTCGCCCTCGAGGGGGCGCTGAAGTTCAAGGAGATCACCTACGAGCACGCCGAAGGGTTTGCGTCGGGCGAACTCAAACACGGGCCGCTCGCGCTCGTGACCCCGGAGACGCCGGTCTTCGCGATCTTCACCGGGGAGGAAGACGAGAAGACGCTGAAGAACGCCGAGGAGGCCCAGACTCGCGGTGCGCCGGTCGTCGCGGTCTGCCCCGAGGACCACCGGGCGGTCGCGGTCGCCGACGACCACCTCCGGATTCCCGAGACGGATGCGGACCTCGCGGGACTGCTCGCGAACGTCCAGCTCCAGCTCCTGTCGTACCACGCGGCGGACCTCCTCGATCGGCCGATCGACAAGCCGCGGAACCTCGCGAAGAGCGTCACCGTCGAGTAGGCTCGACGGGTGGCGGGGCGCTTCTGTTCCCGATCGACGCCCGGTTCGTTTTCGGACCGGCACGGTTTCGTGTCGGTCGCGTCGGATACCGGACTCGTTGCCGGGTATCGACGTCGCTCACCGGTAATCAATAGCATCCCGGAACCTCGATCGAGTACGAATCATCGAGGTCGAAGGACCACGGGACCACCCCCATAGTCCCGGGTCCACACGACCTCGGTGACGATTCGCACTCGAACGACGTCGGAATCGTACCTGGAGGGGCAGTGGCGATCGAACAACGTGTGGTACCGATCGATTCCCTCCAGTTGGACTAGCTATTCCCGGTCTTATAAATCCCACACCTGATAACTACGGCCTCGTCTACAAGTTTCACGGACCGAATGCGAATCCACCCGAGTCACGCGATCTGACACCGGTCGAGACGAGTCGGCCGATCGATCGGTCGTTCGAGCGGGACGGCGCCGGAGCGTCGCCCGTCGCTCGTCAGCGATCGCGGTCGACGACTTCGCCGGGATGGGTCGTCGCGCCGGTCGAGAGTTTCAGACCGGGCGTGAGGCTGGTGTTGATCCCGGTCTTGACGCCGTCGCCCGCGACGACCCCGAACTTCCGTCGGTCCGTCGAGACGCGGTCGCCTTTGACGGTAAACCGGACGTCCCCGTCGTCGTGTCGGAGGTTCGCGACGGTCGTCCCCGCACCGAAGTTCACGTCCCGTCCGAGGACGCTGTCACCCACGTACGAGAGGTGGTTGACGGCGGCTCCCGGGGAGAGGACGCTGTTTTTCACCTCGACGCCGTTGCCGACCGACGCGTTCCGATCGATCAGCGTCGCGCCCCGAACGTAGGCGTTCGGCCCGACGGACGCGCCCGATCTGATCAGGGCCGGACCCTCGACGAGGACGCCCGGTTCGATCGTGGCTCCGGACTCGACCACCACGTTCCCCTCCAGGTGGGCCGCGTCGCTCACCTCGCCGTCGATTCGTCGGTCCAGGTCGGCGAGTTTCCACTCGTTGGCCTCCAGCAGTTCCCACGGTCGACCGACGTCGAGCCACCGATCGAGGGTGATCGGCGTGACGGCGAACCGGCCGACGACGGTCGCGAGGACGTCCGTGATCTCGTGTTCGCCCCGTTCGCTCGCGGGCACGTCGAGCCACTCGGCCGCCCGTTCCGGGAACGCGTACGCCCCGGCGTTCGCGAGGTTCGTCGGGGGATCCGCCGGTTTCTCGACGATGTCCGTGACGGTGCCGTCGGCAGTGCTGAGGACGCCGTAGTTGCTGGGGTCCGGCACTTCGACGGCACAGACTGCCGGACAGGCGTCGAACAGCCGTTCGATCGCGGCCGGATCGTAGAGGTTGTCCCCGTTCAGGACCGCGAACGGGCCGTCGAGGCGATCGCTCGCGGTTTCGACTGCGTCGGCCGTGCCGGCCTGCTCGTGCTGTTCGGCGTAGGTGACCGGGACGCCGCGGTACTCCGTCCCGAAGTAGTCCCGGACCGTCTCCCCCTCGTAGCCGACGACCAGGACGATCTCGTCCGCCCCGGCGTCGATCGCTGCGTCGACCGTGTGGGCCACGAGCGGCCTGTCCGCGACGGGCAACATCGGTTTCGGCATCGATTCGGAGAGCGGTCGAATCCGGGTTCCCTGACCGGCTGCGAGAACGACGGCTTGCATGGCGATTGCTGACGGCGATCGAGGGGATTACTATACAGCCACTACTCACCGACCGTCGGTCCGGATCTCGTTCGCTCGGGCGAGTGGCTCGAATCCGCCCGCTGACGGACATTAAACTGCGTGTTACTGTCTATAAACGATGGATTTCTCGCGATGTGAACCGTAACACTGCCGATCTCTGAACTGTGTCGTTTGGCGGTTAATTCGGGTTGAAACGTTCCACTACGGTACTCGTCGCGAGTTATGCGGTCTATATTAAATACCGTTCTGTGGCTACGCGTTGGTGATGTCGACTGAACCAACCGACGCCAAGTGGACGCCGATGACGTCCGGTCAGCAAACGAGCGCCCCCCGCTGTGTCAACTGTGGTCACCAGGTCACCCGTCAGTTCGCCCGCGTGTTCGGAGACAACCGCGACGTGGTCCACGCCTGTCCCGAGTGTGCGACCTACCGCGAGATGAAGACCTCCGACTTCATCCCGAAAGAACGTCGCTAGTCGCGGATCGACGACTCCCGGATCGGTGGCCCGGCCGACTGCGCGTTCGGCCGGATCGACTGCTGGTCGGGTTAGAACTGGGTTGCGGTGTAGCGACGGGGAATCCATATTCAGGGAATCGGAATGACGGCGTGTCCGTCCCCATCGCCCGTCGCGACCTCGGTCGACCCCGACAGGAACCGGTTGCCTCGCCGACGGACGTCTCGGCGGCGTCCACCGCCCGTTCTCGTCCCGTCACCCTGCGTGCGGTTGCGTGTCCCCCGCACGGATCGGTGGCGGCCGCATCCGGTTCGAGTCGCCGACGTCGTATTGGCTGGGGACCGACCGACGTCGATGGCTCCCGCTGGTGACGGTTTACCGTGAGCGCCTCGGTGAGCAGTCGACCGCTGGCGCGAGCGTCTCGTCCCACCACGCGGCCCCATCGGAGGCGACTGCGACCTGCGCGAGTGCGAGTTCGGCGGTGACAGCCGCTCCGACTGGCGTCCGGATCACGCTCGTCCGGACCGGTGTGCCCGTTCTCGCACTCACTCGCGATACTACGGAGTGCCTACCGGGACGCCGGGGCGGGTCCAGCGAAGGCGCGTACGGGACGGTTTCGTCTCGCGGGAGGGTATTTTGTTCCCGTTATTCCGGTGGGACGATCGTCCGCAATAGTGGTGAACGTTCACGTGGCGATTAGTCACGACCTATATTTTTGAACGTTCGTCATCGTATAACCGTCTCACTCACCCACGATTGCGTACACATGGCTTCGCCAGCATCCCTCCGCTCGACCTCGGGTCCCGCCACGGGTCGGGCACGATCGCAGTCGCGACGCGAATCGTCCCGATCGACTCCGACGCGAGACGATCACGGTGGCCGATCGGGGCAACGATGAGCACGTCCGAACACGAGTCCGACCTCGAGGGAGACACACCGGCCCCCTCGATCGGCGAACTTCCACCCAGTTCGAAACTCGTCTACAAGGTCCTCGAGTACGAGGGACAGCTGACACAGGACGAGATCGCACGGGAGTCACGACTGTGCGCCCGGACGGTTCGCTACGCGCTCGGGAAACTCGAGGGGGCGGACCTCGTCGCCAGTCGGGTCTGTCTGAACGACGCCCGGAAGTCCACGTACTGGATCGAGGAGTGAGCGTCCCGTCGGACGCAGTCCCGAGACCACGGTTCTCGGTTGGGACGGGCGGTGTCCGCGCTCACTGACGTTTGCGATACGTATCGATCACGAGGTCGACTCCGAACGACCCGGCCGTGATGGTGTAGTTCGTCTCGAGTCGCGGGTTGAACTTCGCCTTGTACCGGTTGATGCTCGGGACGCCGGCCCCGACGAGGTCGTACCGTTCGATCCCCGATCGGAGCCCGTCGCGCATGACGTGCCAGTCCAGCAGGTCGTTGACGGCCAGGTCGACGTCCGCGTCCGGCTTGACGCCGCCTTGCCACCGGTAGCGCGTTCGATCGGATTCGACGACGAGGATGCCGCCCAGAAAATCGCCGTCGACGCGACAGACGTACGGTCGGATCGCGCCGTCGGGAAGGGTCTCGTACATCGACCGGGCGAACCCGGTTCCCAGATGGAACGATCGGCCCTGGTTCTCGTAGCGCCGCCGGACCTGTTCGACGATCCGCTCGACGTCGTCGGCGGTGCCCTCCTGAATCGTGTAGGCGTCTTCGTCTGCGTTGCGGACGTTACTCCGGGCGTCGCTGCTGAACCGATCGAGCAGGTCCGCCGCGGAGCCCTCGAGGTCGACGACGTAGGTGTACTCCGGTTCGACGTCGTACTCGTTCCAGACGAACGGGCGCACGTCGTCGAACTCGGCGGCCACGATCCTGGTGTACAGCGGCGCGATCTCGTCGTCGATCCACTCGAGACAGCCGTCGATGAACCCCCGGATCCGCCGATCGGCCGTCCGCCGTTTGAGTGTGGCGACGTTGAGGACCGACGGACCCAGGTAGCACGACCACGACCGCGGTGCGGGGGAGAACGCCCCGGTGACCGGTCCCTTCGAGTACTCGAAGACCGGAAAGAGCCCGACTGGCTCGTGGCCCTTGAACCCGGCCAGGAGGTGCGGCGTCGTCCCGGTGTCCTCGGCCTGCAACCGGAGCGCCTCGGCCCGACAGAACGGGTTCGTCCCGTCCGATCGCTCCACGTACCGGTTCCACGCCTCCGCGTCGTCCCGCGGATCGAGGACTGTCACCTCGACACTCATCGTTACAGGTACCCGAGATCCGACAGCCGGTCCTCGACGGTTGCGTCGTCCGTAGCCGCGATCGCGTCCCCGTCGTAGGCCCGGTACTCCCGTATCGCGCTCCCGTCGACGATCGGTAACGGGCGGCCGTCCATCGCGGCGTCGACGGGGACGTCGAAGACCGAACAGATCGTCGGCGCGACGTCGAAGATCGACGCGTCGGTGAGCGAGGCGGACTCGTCAAACGCCGGTCCGACGGCGGCGATCACGCCGGTCAGCTTGTGATTCCACGGCTCCATCGGTTCGCCGAACGTTCCCGTTCCGAGGTCGGCGGCGATCGCGTTGTCGAACGCCGTCGGCACCGTCACGATGTCCGGGGCGGCCTCGACGTGGGGCCCATCGAAGACGGTCTCTCTCGGCGCGACGGTTTCGAACATCGGCTCGCCGTCGGGCGTCTCGACGGCCGACAACTCCTCGACGAGTTCGTCTCGAACCCGGTCGTACTCTTCCCGGTGGACCTGCCCGTTCGGTTCTCGACCCTCGAGGTTGATCCGAACGCCGAGTTCACTTTTCGATCGGACGTACGCGCGCGAGTGACGGAAGTCGACCTGTTCGCTCGCAGCCCTGATCGCGTCGTTCGGAACGCGACTGCCGATCGGTTCCTTCAGGCCGACCAGGTCCAGTGCGGCGGCGACCCGCTGTGTCGTGAGTCCGACCGTCGCGGCGGCGTTCATCGCTCGCTGGAGGGGCCCCGGATCGCGGTCGCTCGCGTCCTCGCCCTTCAGGAGGTCGTTCTCCCAGGCTGTCGTCCAGTTGGGCATGCCCTCGCCGCCGCTCCGGGCGCTGACGTACCCCTGTTCGCGGAGGAACTCGTTGACCCGGAACTCGTGGCCCTCGACTTTCCCCATGCCGTGATCGCTGACGACGAGGACGTTTTCGGGATCGATCTCCGCCATCGTCTCGGCGATCTGTCGATCGACCGCGGCGTAGACCGCTTCGATCGCCCGCCTGTCGCCGGGGCGTTCGTGGAAGACCGAATCCGTGAGCTGGAACTGGAGGAAACCGAACTCGGGATCGAACCGGTCGCAGAGGTACCTGAACGCCGCTCCCCGACCCGCGATCGTTCGCTCGTATCCCTCGACCGATCGATCGGGTTCCGGGCCGCTCTGGGGGTAGATCCGGTACTCGCCGCAGGCTTGCTCGACGTCCGCGAGGATGCCCTCGGGGTGACAGACCGGCTCCTCGGGTGCCGTCAGTCCGGGAATCAGTGCGCCGTCGAACTCGCGCGCTGGGTGGGTGACCGGGAGGTTGACGACGACGCTCGTCCGTCCGTGATCGCTCAGCAGTTCCCAGATCGTCCGTTCCCTGACGTAGGTCGAATTGACGACGTCCCAGTCGTAGCCGTCGAACGAGAGAAAGTCGTAAACACCGTGTTTCCCGGGGTTCTTCCCCGTGTACAGCGACGGCCACGCGCTCGCCGTCCACGGCGGAATCCCCGATTCGAGCGGGCCGCTCGTTCCCCCGTCGAACAGTCGCCTGACGGTCGGCATCACCCCCGACTCGAACAGCGGCTCGAGGACCGGTCGACAGCCGGCGTCCAGCCCGATCACGAGGAGCCGAACGCCGTCGTCGTCCGTCGCACGTTCCATGGGCTGGTGGTGCGTCCGTTCGGGCTTTGTTATGCAACCGCTTTGCGCGGCTGTATGCCGCCGCTTCGTGCTCGCCGTCGACGAGCGGATCCGCGAGCGTGCCGCGGCTACAGTAGCCACCGAAACCGTTCACACACCGATCGCACGACGGCTGTACGATCGGGTGTGCGCTGGCTGTCGGTGGCTACTGTAGGCTCTGCCTGTCGCCGTCGGGCGTCGTGTACTCTGTGCATCACTAATCCCCCTGCTGGCAACTGACAACGTCGTGACGGTACCGTCGTACTCATCGGCCGGCCGTTCGACAGGATGATCCGCAACTCGCCGCCCCTGTTCGAGGGGGCCACGATCGATCGGTCGCCGGCCGGCATCGAGGGGATGCTCGACCGGCACGCACGCGAGGCCACGTTCTACGGATCCGGCAAGGTCGCGCTCCGGGACGGCCTCGCCGCGCTCGTCGAGTCGGGGGACACCGTCCTCGTTCCGGCCTACCTTCCGGACGCGGTCGTCGAACCGCTCCACGATCTCGGCCTCGTGTCGCGGTACTACGCCGTCGAGGAGACTCTCGCACCGGACCTTGCGGATCTCGAGTCCAGGATCGACCACCGGACGGCCGCTGTCGTGTCGGTCAACTACTTCGGGTTTCCCATGCCGGGGCTCGGGGAGTTCAGGGCGCTCGTCGAGGAGTACGACTGCTACCACGTCGACGACAACGCGCACGGCCCGATAAGCGTCGACGATGGGACCCTCCTCGGGACGCGGGGCCACCTCGGCGTCACGAGTCTGTGGAAGCTGTTGCCGATCCCCGACGGCGCGGTGCTCTACTGCAACGACGACGACGTCGCCGAGGTCTACACGCCCTCCCACTGTGCCGGCGTTCGCGATCGGCTGACCGCGGCCGACGTCCGGTACGTCCTCACGTCGCTCGTCTCGGAGGTGCTCGATCGCGACGGTCGATTTCGGGAGGTGATCGACGCGATCGTCCCCGACCGGGTTCGGCCGTCCGTTCCCGGCCCGCGGGAGCGATACGAAGCGGGCAAAGCCCCCATGTCGAAGCTCTCGGCGTGCGTGATCGCCGACGCGGATCTGCAGGCCATCCGCCGCGCCCGCCGTGAGAACTATCGTGCGTGGCATCGGGTCCTCGATCCGTACGACGACGTCGACCCCCTGTACGAGTCGCTCCCACCGGGAATCTGTCCACAGGTGTATCCCGTCAGGGCGTCGGATCCCGGACGATTCCGGGAGACACTCGATCGCTGTGGCGTCTCGAACCCGAAGACGTGGCCGCGTCTCTCGCCCCCAGTCGTGGGGGATCCCCAGTACGAGACCGCACAGCGACTGGCCCGGGAGGTCGTCGTCCTCCCGGTTCACCAGGGCCTCGACCCGACGACGATCGAGGCGGTGGGGAAGCGCCTCCCCGAATCGTGACGGTCTCGTACGGACTGCTGTACGTCGTTCCCGGAGCGACCCGAGGCATGCTCCGGTCGCTCGGGAATACAGTTACAGCAGACCATCTCAGTCCCCGGCGATCGCCGCCCGCAGTTTCGATCGGGTCGTCTCGCTCAGCGTGTACGTTCGTTCTGCGGGCCGGTCGAGGACGGACTCGGTACGCAGTTCCGAGAGGAGACTCTGGACGGCGACCGGCGACCGCCCGACGGTCCGTGCGACCGCTTCCGACTGGAGCGATCCCGATCGGGCGAGTTCGGTCACGACCTCTCGTGCGGTCGGTTCCGAACACTGCGAATTCTCGCACGCGCGCGTGATCCGCTCGTCGAGCCACGTCAGCCCGAATTCGTCGGGACCGTCCGATCCGGCGTCGGCGACGAGGATCTCACCGTCCGGCCCCAGTTCCGCCTCGCTCGTGTAACCGAACTCGTGATCGTCGCCGGCAGCCTGGACGATCCCGTCCTCGGCCGTATCGCGTTCGGAGTCGCCGCCGGCGTCACTCCTCGCGTCCTCGAGTCGGTTCCGGAGCCGATCGTTCTCGGCGCGCAGTCGATCGACCTCCGCTTCGAGGTCGTCGATCCGGTCGGCCCGATCGGCGAGTTCGTCTTCGAGTGCGTCCCGCTCGGCCGCCAGGTCGTCGCGCTCCGCCTCGAGTTCGGCCAGTTCCTCGTGGAGTCGCCGCCGATCCTCGTCGGTGTTCGGGAGGTGGGTCTGGACGGTTTCGGGCCGGGTCAGCGCGTCGGCCATCTGCTTGGCCGCACTCGAGACGTCCCGCGCGGATTCGAGTTCGTCCTCGAGGGTCTCGATGCGTTTTTCTTTCTTCTCGAGTTCGTTCTCCAGTTCGACGATCCGGTTTTCCTCCCGCTCCTTGCGCTCCGAGATGTCCTGGAGGTCGCCGACGAGGGCGTCGGAGACGGACTTCAGTTCGGGCCGTTCGAAGTCGTCGAGCCCCGGCGTCGCCCCGGCGTCGAAGGTTCGCTTGCGGCGGAACTGCACCTTCCGGACGTCGAGTTCGGTCCAGTCGGTCTGGACGAACGCCTGACCGTCGTTCAGGTCCGAGACGACCTCCGAGTACTCGGTGTCGATGATTCGGCCGACGACTTTCGTGTCGTTGTCCCAGGTCAGCCGGTGCCAGACGAGCCAGTTCGCTTGCGTGATGAAGTCCTTCTTGACGTCCGCCGGCCGCTGGCTGATCCCCAGGATTCCGAGGCCGTGTTTCCGGCCGCGCTTGCTGATCTTGATCAGGAGTTTGCCCGTTTCGCCGACGCCACCCCCTTCCGGGATGTACTCGTGGACCTCCTCGACGATCAGCAGGAACGGCTTCTTCAGCTTCTTCTCCTTGACGAACAGCTGGCGGGCGATCTTCCGGAGGAGTTCGTCGGCCACCTCCTCGTCGAGGTAGCCGGAGACGTCGAGGATGACCGGGACGTTCTCCTCGAGCGCGAGGCTGGCCATCTGTTCGGCGTGTTCCGGCCCGATCTGGATGTCACACTCCTCGTCGGCTCCAGCGTGGAGCATCTCGTACTCCTCCTTGAGCCCGTAGTACTCGCCGTCGGTGTCGACGATCAGCAGGGGAAAGCCCGCGTCGAGCAACTCCTCGGCCAGGACGGAGGCCGTGTTCGACTTTCCCGACCCCGATTTCCCGGTGACGAACCCGCGACCGGTCAGGATCTCGACGACGGGCAGGTGCAGGTCGGTGCCGTCGGCGCTCTCGCCGACGTGAATCTCCCGCTGCTCGCTCACCGATCACCCACCCCGGTTGGGCGCGACTTGTTCATGTTATCCATACAGTCCCATCACGTGACCTTGAATATTGGCCCCGATTTCCCTCCGATCGTTCCGATATCGCGCCCGTCGATCGCCTTTCGACCCGGGAAACCAGTCCTTCACGGTTTGCACTTTCTACACCGTACACACTGTGTAGAACGTTTCCGTCGCCTCGAGTTCTTCATCGCCGTTCGACGCCGACTCCTGACGGCCCGCGATGACGTTTATACACCGTGTTCACAGTCTGCGATGTTCACACAGTGTGAACTGTAGACACGTTTCATCCGATCCGCCACGTGTGGTCGTCATCCGAACACACGATTCCTTGCTCCCTCGTTGCGGCCCGAACTGTGTAAAACGTATACACTGTCTGAACAGTGTATACGGTCCGATCGTTACCTCCGTCCCGGCCGATCGTCGCGACCCGGGTTCGGTGTCGAACGGTCTACGATGCGTTCCCAGTGCAGGAATCCTACACGGTGTACACGGTGTAAACTGTCTATATGGTGTACGACGCTTGAACCGTAGGCACAGTGCCATTCTCGATCGCCGGTCGAATACGCCCGTTTCATGGCATCACTGGGGGGTTGTGTGGACGGTGTAGAATGTGTACACCGTCTATACTGTTTGAACGATGTAGGAGGTGTAGAAAGTTTCCGCTACTGTTAAGTTATCTCATGGGTATCGTAGACGTGTCAGTCGTCGCGTCCGACCGATCGAGCTGACAGCCGATCCAGGAGAATGTGCACACCGTGTCAACGGTCCCGACGGCTGGGATCCAGAAGACTGTTCGAACTGTCCACGCGGAGCAGGCGGTCTCGACCGCTTGCACTTCCTAACACGTTCGAACATTGTGAACTGTTTAGACGGTTTAGGAGGCTTAGGAGGTTTAGACAGTCTCGACGTTTCAGTGGGGTGCGGCATGGTGGCGTCGCGGCCGGTTCCGATCGCGATCGCGCTTCTGGGATTCAACACGGTGTACACAGTATCTACAGTGTACAGCGTTTACACAGTGTAGATGGTTCACACGGGGACGACGGTCCGGGCCGCACGGGTGGCTCGCGAATCGGGCCCGGTCCACGCCGTGGACGCCGTGCACAACACCTGTACCTCGGAAACTGTTCGCACGGTCTACACAGTGTCGACTTTTTACACGACGAGCACGGTGGACGCAGTCTCGACGGTGGACGCGGCGGAGGTGATTCAACGTGACAGACCCACGCGCCGTCAGCGTCGCCCTGCAGAAGGGCGGCGTTGGCAAGACGACCCTCGCGATCAACCTCGCGGAACGGCTCGCCAACCGATCGAACGACGTGTTGTTGGTCGATCTCGACCAGCAGGGCAACGCCACGGAGGGCGTCGGCCTGAGCGACGCCTACACGGGCGAGGTCCACATCGGCGACGTCCTCGAGGACGGCTCCGACGTGACCCTCGGGGACGTGGTCCGATCGACGGACGCGTTCGACGTTCTGCCGGCCCACGAGGACTTAGATAGCGTCGAGAACAGCATCCGGAGCGCGACCTTCGGCGAACTCTGGATCAGAAACGAGATCGTCGACCCGGTGCTCGGCGACACCTACGACTACGTGGTCGTCGACTCTCCGCCGAACCTGGGACCGCTCGCGGACGCCTCGCTGATCTCGACCCAGAACGTCATCGTCCCGCTGCGGATGAGCGAACCCAGCGTGAGCGGCTTCGAACGGATGTACACCCAGCAGATCGGCCCGATCCGCAAGGAGATCGACCTCGACATCCTCGCGATCGTCCCGAACTCGCTGTCGGGCGACAACGAGGAAAAGCGGATCATCGGCGACCTCGAAGCGTCGCAGTTCGGGGAGTATCTCCCCGAGTTCGGTCGATCGGCTCACTTCGACGATCCGGATTCGCCTGGCCCGGGCCTGCGCGAACGGATCGCGTTCCGCCGGGCGTGGCGCGAGGGCGTCCCGCTCGCGGAGTACGATCCGGACAGCGACATGCTCGAACGACTCGACGAACTGGCCGCGATCGTCGAGCGTGGAGGTGTCGACGATGCCTGACGACAACCGGTTCGCGGGCCTGAGCGAGGCGGTCGGGGAGGACGGCGAGACGAGTCCGGCGGACGGCGAGGCCGAGAACGAGACGGGGGTGGACGACGAAATCGACGAACCGGGGACCGGGTCGGACGCATCGGCACCGGAGACGGACGCGACGACCGATGCCGAGACCGTCCTGGAGACCGGGACCGGTGACGATCGGGACGGCGATGACGGTGGGTCCGATTCCGCGTCCGATGCGTCCGACGGGGATCCGACTGCGTTCGCGTTCGACGAGACGACGAAGAAGACGGTCTACGTTCGCCCCGGGACGCTCGACGAACTCGAGGACGCCCGCGCGCTGGTCGACGCCCAGTTGCGAACCCAGCACGACGTGCGGGACCTGACGGGTCGGGAGTTCTACGACGCGGCCTTCCGACTCGCCGCCGCCGATACGGACGGCCTGATCGACGAGATTCTGGCGGCTCGAGACGAGTAGCCGTCGCTGGATCGTGATCGGTTCTCGAGAGATCTGGCGAGCGTTCACTGCGCGATCGACCGGCGGCCCCGGTCGTTCCGGTGTCTTGGTCCCTGTGAACACACCTCGGTAACAATTATGTCATCGACGCCGGATGTATACGATACGTTCCGACCGATGATCCCGACTCTTCCATCGACTCGCGTTCCGGCACTCACGCTCGCCGGGAAGCGCGTCCTCGCGTCCAGCCCGAATCGCGCTGGGTTCGCGATCGGTGGTCGTGGACGGGATCTCGCCCGCTCCGGTACGACGGGGCCGGTCGGATCCGCCGCCGTCCACGCCGCGTAATCTCGCGCCCGGCCGGACGGCGACACTGTTTTTGGACACGTCTCGACGCGTGTGCAAGGAGTGTGCTGCGAGTCCGGTGCGAGCGCCTCACGTGGTGTGGGTCTCCCCGATGTCTACTGTCGGTTGCCGCCTGTGTGGTGGATCGTCGGTCGCTCCCGACGAATCCCGGTCCAGCCGACGTAGCGGGACCGGCCGGACTCAGTATCGGGTCCGGCCGTCGAGTTCGACTCTCGACGGGGGGCTCATGAACAGTACCAGTACCGTCGTCACCGCGACGCTCACCGTTCGCGTCCCGTTGCGCGCATCCGGTGACCTCGCGGACGGCGCACGACGTATCGTCGAACGAACCGACGCGGTCGATCGACTCGAACGCGCGACCGTCCGGGGCGTCTCGCCCGGCCTGAACGACACGACCGTCGATCTGCACGCCCGGGTCGCACTCGACGGCACCGATCGAGGTGCCGACGAGGCGGTCCTGCGACGCGACCTCGAGCGCGGGGCCGGCGTCGTCAGCGTCGACGCCGTCGAGTCGGCCGACGCCGAGACGCAACCGATCGAGGCGGAAGTCGGCTAGCGGTCCTCGCGATCGCCGTCGCGGTCTACGGTTTCTTCGCGGACCGTGATCCCCTTGCGCCCGAGATGCTGGAGCTGGCGGCGTGCGAAGTCCTCCTCGCGGGTGCCACGCGTCGCGAGGACGTACACGAGCGCGCCGCCGGCGGGGCGCATCGTTCGGCCGGCGCGCTGGGTGCCCTGTCGGCGCGACCCGCCGAGTCCGGAGGCGACGATCGCCAGGTCGGCGGTCGGCAGGTCGATCCCCTCGTCGCCGACCCGCGAGACGACGAGCAGGTCGCGTTCGGTCCGGCGGAACTCGTCGAGCAAGCGTCGCCGCTCGTGGTGTGGCGTCTCCCCGCTGAGGAAAGGGACGTCGAGGGCGGCCGCGATGTCCCGGCCCTGTTCGAGGTAGTCGACGAAGACGAGCGCCTTCGAGTCGGGGTGGGCCGACAGCAGGTATCTCACTTCGTCGACCTTGCCCCGGTTCCGGGCGGCGATCCGGTACTTTTCGCGGCCCTCCGCCGACGCGTAGGCGTTGGCCTGTTCCTCGTCGCCCCACGGGACGTACCGGATCTCGAGTTCCGGTTCGGCGACGAAGCCGGCCTCGAACAGCGCCTCCCAGTCGGTGCCGATCGGCGGGCCGACGAGGGTGAAGATCTCCTGCTGGCGATCGTCCTCCCGGATCGGACTCGCGGAGAGGCCGAGTCGGTGCCGCGACTGGAGGTGGGTGCTCCGCCGGTAGACGTCCGAGGGGACGTGCTGGCACTCGTCGAAGATCACGAGGCCCCACTCGCGGTCGTCGAACAGCGATCGGTGTCGATCCATCCCCGCGATCTGGTAGGTCGCGATCGTCACGGGGCGGACCTCCTTCCGGCCGCCGTGGTACTGGCCGATCTGGTGGGGTTCGAGCGAGGTGAAGTCGGCGATCGTCTCGGCCCACTGTCGGGCCAGGTCCCGACTCGGCACGAGCACGAGCGTCTCGCCCTCGACGTGGGCCATCGCGCCCATGGCCGCGACGGTCTTGCCGCTGCCCGGCGGGCCGACGAAGACGCCCTCGCCCGCCTCGGCGAACCGATCGACCCACGTCCGCTGGTAGTCCCGGAGCCGAACCTCGAGGTCGATCGGGAGCGCCTCGCCGGACTCCAGGTCCCGGTGGTCCTGGACCGGGTAGCCCGCCTCGTAGAGGATCCGCTTGATCGCGGCTTCCGCTCCCTCGCGAACCCAGTCCTCCGTGTCGGAGATCGGCGCGTGGACGTGCTCCTCGTCGAGTTTCTGGCGGGCGACGTTCCCCATGATCTCGGCACTCCTGGCCTTGAGGACGGTGTAGCCCTCCTCGTGGGTCGTCAGTCGGAACTGGTGGGCCCGGTCCCACTGGCTCTGGACCCAGTCCTCGAGCGCGTCCGATCGCTCTCCGATCGCCTGCCGCATCGTTCGACGGAGGGCGTCGAAGCTGTCGTGGGGCGTCCCCCAGACGTCCTCGGGCCTGACGACGTAGCGGTAGCCGTCGTCGCCGTTGGCGTCCGCGAGGTGGGCGAACTGGGAGAGTTGCGCGCGCGTAAACTGGGCGGGTCGATCGACGACGATCTCGCGGCGCTTCGGGAACACGACCACGCGCTCCCGATCGGTCAGGTCCTCCAGTTCGCTGGGGTACCAGACGACGGGATCGGTCCCGACCGAGAGCCGCTGGAGGTCGCCGCCGTCGGCGAGGTTCTCGAGCGCCTCGCTGGCCGCCTCGTGGGTGAGATCGAGCGCGCGGGAGACGGCGGCCGCGGTCAGTACCGGTCGGCCGACCTCCTGGGAGGCGTCGTGAAAGTCCGCGATCGAGAGCCGATCGGTCGCGTCGCTGGCCTCGGTCTCCTCGGATGACGCTTCCCTGCTCGCTGACTGCTCGCTGTCGGGCGATTCGTCGGGATCGGCTGGCGAGGACCGGTCGTCAGTCACTGCCGAGGCTAACGGCGGTGGGGGTAAACCGATTTCGCTCGCCGGTACGGGAGCGGTCGCTCGGGGTATAGTAGCCACTGAAAGTCAATGCACACCTGATCGCAGGACGGCTGTGCGATCAGTGTGTAAATCGTTTCAGTAGCTACTATAACCGAGAGACTGATGCGTCGATCGGCCGGCGACGCGAAAATCCTCGCCCGGTCGGTGACCGGACGGGTGCGGTAGTGGTGAGCGGATACCGCGTTCGACGGTTGCGATGCAAAATCAATAACTATTATGGTAGTACTATCGGAAACCGACCGCCGGCGCGGCCGGTCGAGTTGTCACGGACCGGTTCGATCTCCGGGGTAGGGGAATCGAACGGGGATCGGTTCGATCGCGATCGATCGTCCGTCCCCCTGCTCCCGTGTTGCGGTCCGGTCGCGCTATAGTAGCCACTGAAACGATTTACACACTGATCACAAAGTCGTCCTGCGATCAGGTGTGCATCGACTTTCAGTGGCTACTATAGAGGGTGTCGCCGCGAAACCCAGATGCTGGCTTCTCGCCCGACAGTATATCCACACGGGCGGTGTACGAAAGCGCATGTTCCGTGCGATCCTCCCGGAGGGACAGATCACCTGTGAGCGGTACGAACAGGTGGCGGAAGGAGTCGAACTGTACGACGAGCACGACCAGTTTATCGCCTTCGTTCCGTACGACAACCTCCACGCGGTAGTCGACGAGGACACCTACTTGCGGGACGATCGATCGATCATGTAGCCGGCGATTGATCGATCGCCTCGAGCTGTTCGCGATACCGGTTCCTGACCGTGACGACCGTCGTCTGGGCGGTGTCGGCGACCGCACGCTGCGGGATCGTCTCGTCACAGAGCAGGCCGGCGGCGTAGATCGCGGCGGCGGCGAACCCGGTCGGCGATTTGCCCGAGTGGAGCCCCTGTTCGGTCGTCTCGTCGATGATCTCGACCGCCTTGGTCTCGACGTCCTTGTCGACGTCGAGTTCCGAACAGAACCGCGGCACGAACTGCCGGGGGTTCGTCGGCTCCAGGTTGATGCCGAGTTCGTCGGCGATGTACCGGTACGTGCGGCCGATCTCGCGCTGGTCGACCCTGGAGACGGAGGTAACCTCCTCGAGACTGCGCGGAATGCCCTCCTTCCTGCAGGCCGTATAGAGCGCGCTGGTCGCGACCCCCTCGATCGATCGGCCGCGAATGAGGTCCTGTTCGAGCGCCTGCCGGTAGATGACGCTCGCCGTCTCCTTGACCGGTTTCGGGACCCCGAGCGCGCTGACCATCCGATCGATCTCGGACAGGGCGTACTTGAGGTTCCGTTCGCCGGCGTTTTTCGTCCTGATTCGTTCCTGCCAGACGCGGAGCCGGTGGAGTTGGCCGTGCTTGTCGGCCGACATCGAGTGGCCGTTCGCGTCCCGGTTGCGCCAGTCGATGGTCGTCGTCAGCCCCCGATCGTGCATCGACTGGGTGAGCGGTGCGCCGACGCGGGAGAGTTCGTCGTGCTCCTGTGCGTTGAAGGCGCGCCACTCCGGACCGTAGTCGATCGGATCCTCCGTGAGGACGAGCCCACACTCTTCACAGACACGTTCGCTTCGGTCCGGGTCGTGGACGATCGTGTCGGTTTCGCAGTCGGGACACAGGCCGGGCTCCGTCTCCTCGGATTCGGTCCTGGTGTCGATTATAGACCGCGTCATCAGTACCGGGTGAAAACCGTGCAGGCACTGTAAGGGGTTCACATGGTTTCGCGGGAAACCCCGACTTACTGTGAACCGCAAAGAGAGGAGGAAGATGACCGACACGCCCGTTCGAGCCGCCCGTTCGAGGCGGTCGACGATCGTGTCGAAATCGTGTCCCATCGGGTCGTCCGGGCGCGACGGACCGATCGACGATCCGTCGCCCCAGCGTGAGCGACGTGAACGTGGCACATGAAACGTTTCCATCGTTCCAGCGAGGTCACGAAGTAAACCGAGTGTTCATCGCGTAAATGGGTGTTTCCAGGACGAACCGACGTTTGCTTTTATGTCGCTGCAGTCGAATGTTCTCTACCAGTGCCGTGTTGCCGATCTGCCCGCCGGACCGTGGTCGACGGCCGCATCCTCGGGTCCGCCAGCGACGTACGCGAACGATACGTTCACACAATCGTTCGATACCGCCAGTCGTCTCGCTCTGCGGCCCGCGACGTCGCTCGCGTTCGCGGACTTCGAGCGGGTGTACCTCCCGAAGACGATCCGTACCGCGTTTGCAGCCGGTGCAAAACGTGGCCGTGCTTAAGAGTGTCTCTGTTGGTGTACAACTTGGTGTGTCAATCGTGATTGCGAGCCCAACGAACGTACAACGGTCACTGTCGGTCCGCCAGCCCGGGGATCTTTTCGATCGTCGACTCTGGGACTGCTGGCGTGGACGACGGTCGTCCGGAGGTCAGCGATAATGTCCTCGATCGATACATCGTTGCCCGACGAGATTGCCTCGGTCGCGGATTCCGACGAAGACGAGCGACTCTCGAAGGACGTCATTTTCGAACTCCTGAAGAACCGCCGCCGCCGGGAAGTCCTTACGTACCTGCTCGAGGCCGACGAGACGGTCACGCTCGGCGAACTCGCCGAACAGATCGCCGCCTGGGAGAACGATACGGAGGTCAACGCCCTCAGTTCGGACCAGCGTAAACGGGTGTACGTCGCCCTCTACCAGACCCACCTCCCGAAGATGGACGACGCCGGAATCGTCGAGTACGACCAGGACCGGGGCCTGATCTCGCTTTCGGATAACGCCGACCTGTTGATGATGTACCTGGATACGGACACCCATCGCCAGGACCGCTGGGATCGATGGTACGCCCTGCTCAGCGTGGTCGGAGCGACCCTCGTCGGTGCCGCGTTTCTCGGCGCTCCGGTGCTGTCCGCGATACCCACGATCGCGATCGCGGGCGTCGTCGTCGCGGCGTTTTTCGTGCTCTCGGTGGCCCACGTCGTGACGAACCGGGAACGCGAGCGGACCGTCGACGGGAAACTGTCCCGGATCGAGTGACTCCCGAACGATTCGATGGACCGGCACCGATCGCTCTTTCCAGCCTCCTCGCGTCGCCGGAAGCGCCCCCTCTAACTCCGGGAAGGACTTTTACTGCGAGCACCCGTACGCTCGATCGGCTCCCGGTGACCGTCAGCCAGTACTGGAACGGTTCGCGTGCCAGCTCGCCGTTCCGTGCGCGGGAGCCACCCTTGCTTTCGAGTGCTGACGCCGGATCCGATCGGGCAGACTCGTCTCCAGTACTCGAGGACGCGACGGAAACGCGCAGAACCCGTGAGCCGAGCTACCGGTTGCGTGCGTTGTGCTGGACGTCGACGGTCGCGTCACCGACGAGCGTGAACTCCTCGATGTTCCCGTCGAACCAGTAGGCGTCGAGCCAGTCCCCGACGACGCCGCGAACGGCCGATCCCTCGACGACGTCTTCGTCGTCGATCGACGCGCCGCGATAGTCGGATCGGACGACCGAGCCGCTGGCTTCGAAGGCGTAACTCGAGGCGCCGTCGGATTCGGTGCCGTCGATGACCAGCGCGTGTGGCAGGAATTCGTGTTCGCCGTACTCGTCGACGTCGATCGCCTCGCCGTCGAGGAAGACGTCGGCGTCGCCGTCGGTGAACGTCACGTCGGTCAGCGCACCGGCAAATCGGAACGTCTGGGTCTCGTCGACGATCGAACTCTGGACGGTCGATCCCGAAACCGTGGTGACGTCGTCGTCGGGGTCCGCTTCCCCATCGAGTTCGATCGTCCCGTCGACAGTGATCTCGTAACTCGCCGGCGTCCCGTCTCCCTCCACTTCGAGGACGTGGGGCAGGTCGGGCCCGAATTCGGCCGGATCGACTTCGTCGCCGTTGACCAGGACCGTCCCCGGTCCGTCGACGGTCAGCGCTTCGAGGTCGCCGCTGAACCGGAACGCGTCCTTCCAGTCGGCGACGACGCCCTGGACGACGCCGTCCTCGACGGTGTCTTCCTCGTCGATCGAGGCACCCTCGGCGTTCGACTTCTCCACTGCGCCATCGACCTCGAACTCGTAGCGGGTCACGTCCGAGCTGTCGCCGTCGATCAGGACGACGTTTTCGAGTTCCCGGACCTCGTCTGCGTCCGCGCTGTCGGACGTGACGGCACTCGTTCCGCCGCTCCCGCCCGAAGCGGCGTCTTCCGCGGATGTCGGGACGCCTTCGGGGATCGAGAGGTCAGGATCGCGCGAGACGCCGCTGGCGACGCTCACGGTGGAACCGCTCGCTCGCTGGATCGTACCGCGGTAGCCGCCGCTCTCGAAGTTCGCACGGCCGGGCGACCCGTTGGCCCCGGCGACCATCGCGTACGGGTACGGTCCGTCGGCGAAGTGGGAGTCGCGGATCGTGACGGCTCCGCCGTTCCAGACCCAGACCGGACGGCCGCTCGTCTCGCTGAACCCGCCGTAGCCGGGGCCGTAGTCGGTGGTGTCGTTGTACGCGACGCAGTCGACGATCTCGTCGTTGCCGCCCGCACACCGGAACGTCGAGACGCCGTTGTTCTTGCCGAAACAGTTCTCGAAGCGGACGCTGCCGCCGTAGGCGGTGTTGGAACAGTAAAAGCCGTTGTTCGGGAATCCCTGCACGTTACAGCGGCGGAAGGTCAGGTCCGCGTTACTGTTCTTGTGCATGAAAACGGCACCGGGACCGTGGACGAAACTCGACCCCTCTTTGGTCGCCCCGTCGCCGAGGTAGACGTTCTCGACGAGGACGTCGCCGCTGCCGGCGGTGATCGAGATCACGAACTGGCTGCCGCGGTAGAGTCCCTCGAACCCGACGTTCCGGATCGTGGCGTCGCCGCCCTCGACGAGAATCAGGAAGTCGTTCCCGGTCGTGAAATCGATCAGTTTGTTCTCGTAGGTTTCGCCGGAACCGACCCGGACGATCTGGCCGCGTGCTTCCACCACCTCGTAGTCGTCGTTCGCGCCGGCGGTGCCGGCCAGGGCCGTTGCTGCAGTCGTCGCTCCGGCGATCTTCATGTACGATCGCCGGTGCAGTAATCCGTCGTTACCCTGCTCGTCGGCCGACTCGGCGTCGGCATCCGCGTCGTTCAGTACCGAAGGTTCGCGTGCCATATAGGCGGTAATTCGAGACTACCTGCATAAACTTTCCGCTATTCTAACCCTAAAATTAACAGACTGTAATAGTTATCTCAGTATTCGTTACGTATTCTATGACTGTTTGCCGGTGGAAACATCGGTGTTTGAAATTCAGGGTAGCAGTCGAGTAACTCGATATTACTCGATCCCGTCGGTCCAGCGGCCTCTCGAGAGCCGCTGCTCGGCCGTATTCACGGTGGAGAAGCGCTACCGATCGCTCTGCAACCGGTCTATGTCCCGAGAGGTCACTCGTTCGATCGGCGGTAATACAGCATTACTCCTGCGAGGGCGACTGTACTCCTGGACCGTCCGTACTCCCGGACCCGTTTCGTCCGCGCTCCCGCAACCGGGTCGTCGATCCCCGGCCGAAACCGATCGCGTCCGACGTCGCGTGGTGGAACTGCGGTGACGAGAAAAGCGGATCGGACGAGACGCGACCCGGGACGAGGGAAGCGTCGGCAAAACGATGTCGGCGGCAAGCAAACGAAACGTCGGGAGGACCGCACGGCGTCGGCGGGGAGTTCTGCTGGGCCGATGCGTCGGCGGGGATCGGCGGCGGGTGCGTCAGCGGGGAGCGGTGGAGGAAGCGTCAGCGGGACCCTCGGGAAATCTCGACGAGGGGCCTATCGTCGCGGCGGCTCCTCGTTACTCGCCGGAGCCGCTGGCGGCTTCTTCGGGGGAGGTCGGGACGCCCTCCGGCATGAACGCCTCGGGATCGGTGCCGACGTCGTCCTCGAGCTGGACGGTCGAACCGGCGTGTTCGGCGATACCGGCCTGTTCGTCGTAGTCGGAGTCGCGGACGGAGACGGTCGTCGCGCTCCCGTTCGCGCCGGCGTCGATCGCCGTGTTCTGGCCGTTCATCTCGATCTGGCAGCCCTCGACCTCGATCGTGCCGGGTGCCCACGCCCAGACCCCACGGCCGGCGTACCCCTCCTCGTCGACGTAGATGCTGGAGTTGGTGACCTTGCTGCCCTCGGTTGCGAGCCGGAAGTGCGAGACGTAACAGTTGGCGGCGAAACTGCTGTCGATGTGGACCGTCCCGCCGCCGCCCGTCCCGGGCGCGGACGCGTAGATCGCGTTGTCCGCGTAGCCCTGGATGTTGACGTTCTGGATGTCGAGGTGGCCGCTGTGGTCGGGGTGGACCCAGAACGCGGTCTGGCCGTGACCGCTCGAACTCGCGTTTCGGTCGTCGGCGCCGTCGCCGAGGTAGACGTTCTCGACGGTACTCGTGTTCCCACCCGTGTCGGCGACCCCGAACGTCGCGGAGCCGGTCCCGGAGGTGTTCTTGCCCTTGAACCCGACGTTGCGGATCGTCCAGTCGGTTCCCTGGGCCGTAATGACGATGTCCTGGCCTGTGGTGAGGTCGATCAGCTTGTTCTCCCAGGTCTCTCCATCGCCGATGTCGATGGTCTGGCCCTCGGCCGGGATTTCCTCGTACTCCTCGTCGGCCGCTGCGGAGCCGGCCGCGCCGGCGGTGACCGTCGCGGCTGCGGCGGTCGCGATCGTTCGCACGTAGTTGCGGCGGGTTAATCGCGTGTTACGGCCGTTGTTCGGAGCGGTGTCCGCTTCGGACGTACGGGGATTCTGCGCCATACACATCCGTAACTTCGGCTTACACTCATAAACTTTTCTTTGCCGATATGGATTAAATTTACAGAATGTGTTCTCAACGCTATAGAAACGGTCAGAATGTACGACGAAATCGTTCCAAAGTTATGACTGTAGACGCTGAACTGAAGCGATCGATCGCCACGACAAACTCCATGTTACCCGGGTAAATACCTCACTACTACCCCAATTCGGCTGTTTGACCGGCTGTGTGGCCCCGATCGGTAGCGTCAGATATTGCCGAGAAACGGTCGACCGAATCGGGCAGTCACGGATTACGATCGGCAGAATCGGTCGTTACCACGCCCGGTCGGCGTACGCGAGCGACCAGTTCGACGGGTCGACGATCGCTCTCCCCGCGACGGTCCACTCGTGACCGTCGCCGTCGGTGGCGAGCGGCACAGTCAGTTGCATCGTCGGCGAGGTGACCCGCGAGAGCGGGCCCGAGTCGTCGGCGACGAACCCGCACTGGCCGAGCACCGGGCCGGGCATCGCGGTACCGCTCGCGGCGAGGAGGTCGACGTCTCGGCGATCCGCGACGACGCGATCGAGGATCGCCCGGAGCCCGTCGGCCCGGCGTCGCGTGGATGCGAGGGGTGCGACCTCGAAGAGGCAGGTCAGCTCCGTCCCGTCGCGTTCGGTCTTCGTTCCCGTGATGACGCCCGCGATCGGGTCGCCCCGGCGGGTCGCGAGGTACGCGTCGATCGACCAGAGCGGGTTCCGGAACCGCCACTCGTAGAACCGCTCATCCCGGGTCGCGTGCAGCGCCCCCGGCGACGCCTGGTCCGCGAGCGTCACGAACTGACGAACGGGAACGTCGGCGAACCGATGGACAGTCACGTCCGCCGGCCGCTCGGCAAGTCGCTCGCATGCGCGGTGATACACTAGCGCCAGCGGACGGGCAACGCGCGAGAGCTGCGCCGATCGCTCCCCGCCGCCGAGCATCGCGGTCGGTCGTTGTAGCCGGTAGTACGTCGGGACCGTTCCGACCGGTTCCCAGCCGCGTTCTCGTCGCGTCGCGACGTCCCTGCCGCTTGTGACGGTCGTACAGAGATCGAGGTCATGGGTCCGGCAGTGAGTTTCGAGCCGTCCGAGAAGCTGCGACTCGAGCCCCTGGTCGCGCTCGTCGGGCCGAATCTCGACGTCTGCGGGCTGGCCCACGCGGAGTCGTCGCTCGTCGACCGAGAACGAGAGCGAAAAACACGGTGCAGCGCCGACGATCTCGCCGTTGCGGTCCGCGACGACCATCGGGACGCCGTCGGCGTACGGGTTCTCCTCGTACTTCCACCGGAACCACGCCTCGACCGCCCGTCGTCCGCTCGATTCGTACAGCGCGAGGACGTCGTCCCGATCGGCGGTCGTGTACGGTCTGACGTCGAGGTCGTCTCTCGTCGATGCAGTCGGCTGGTCGATCGATCGGTCCGGCCCACGATCGCGTTCCGCCGTGCGATCGGTCTCGGTGGCCGATCCGCGGGTGGATTCCGGTTCCGGGCTGGTCGATCGGCTCACTGACTCGTCCCTGGCCATGGTAACTCGGTGAACCGGACCGAGGACCGGTGCGGGCTTTGTTAGGAGCGTCCTTGGATCGGTTACGACGCGTCGGGCGGGTCGCCGTCGACGGCGTACAGGCGGAACTCGTCGTTGGAGATCACCTTGTTCGCGCCCGGATCGGCCTCCAGTCCGGCCATCCCGTCCTCGCTGTAGTGGAGTTCGTTGTAGACGCCGATCTCGCGGGTTTCGTCCCACTCGGTGACGGAGAGGTAGTAGTCGACACCGTGGTAGGCCCCGCTGTAGTTCCCGGCTTCGAACTCGGTGGCGTTGACCTCGCCGCTCGCGGCCGACGCCCCGCTCAGCACTCCTTCGCGTTCGACGCCGTTGATTCCGTGGTCGTACCGGTACGGGTCGTAGCCGAGGCCGACGTGTGGACGGTCCTCGACGTCGTGCTCGAAGGCGGATTCGTAGCCGCTGAACTGTTCGTCGGTCACGTGCTGGCCGGGATCGTAGATGATCGGCGACGAGAAGACCGTCATCAGCCCGAGGACGAGACAGGCCCCGAGCACCACCGCCGCGATCGCGTTCGCGCCGGGACGCGAGACGACCCTGGAGAGGCCGCCGATCGCCCGTGCGACGGCGATCCCCGCGAGGATCGTCACGAGGACGAAGATGAACCCGATCTGGCGAAACGCCATCGTCGGCGTGCCGAGCATGTAGACCAGGAAGATTCCGCCGAGCGGCACCAGCGCGAGGCCGAAGTAGGTGACGAACGACTTCGTCTCTCGATCGAGTTTCGTCCGGCCGATCCACGTCGCGAGGACGAACAGGCCGACGACCAGGGCGATCAGCGCCATCTCGAAGAACAGTTTGACGAACAGTTCGCCGAGACTGCCGCCGATATCCGTCAGCGACGACTCGGTCTGATCGACTTCGGCGCCGGCGCCGACGTCCGACGAGAAGAGTCCGTAGACGAGGCCGCGGGCGGCGCGCCTGAACGTCTCGTTGGTCATCGCCCAGAGGGCAAACAGCGCCCCGAGGACGACCGTGTGGGCGTAGGTCGTCGGGTGCTCGACGATCGGGTGGTCGTCGTACCGCCTGCGGGCGAGGAACTGGATGCCGGCGATCGCCCCGAGCAGGACGACCACGTTGAGCATCTGCTGGGGGTGAACGAACAGGAGCGTGAGCCCGGTCAGGTAGATGAGGAGGCTGAATGGCGAGAGACCGAACGGTAGCCGTTCGATCGTCGCCCGCCGCCGGAGGTACGCGACGAACGCGAAGATGACGACGGGTGCCAGGAAGAGCGCGTTCGAGTTCGTGTGCACCCCCATGTGCGTCGCGATGTTGTTGATCGGCAGGATCATCCAGGAGACGATCGCCGCGACGCCGATCGCCAGTTCGTCGCCGGTCACGTCCCGGACGACGAGGGGGACGAACAGCAGGAACGGGACGAACAGCGCGACCACGGACAGGAGCAAGCCGCGCTCGATCGGGACGCCGCCGACGAAGTGAAAGACCGACGCCAGCGAGTGGACGCCCGGATAGAACAGCTCGTGCGGCGCGACCTGCCCCTCGACGATGTCGCGCGTCCACCCCAGGTGCGTCAGCGCGTCACCCATGCCGGAAAAGCGGTAGTTCCTGATCAGCGGCAGGCTCACGATCGCCGTCGTCGTCAGCGCACCCAGTCCGATCCCGATCGCCTGCGGGCGGCCGCGACAGGCCAGAGCCGTACTGACGGCGACCGCGAGCGCGATCGCGAACGCGGCCCACGTCACCGTCGGCGTCGCCGCGTACAGCGACGCCTCGTACGCCGTCGCCGGGTTGGCCCGTGCGACGAGGATGCCGATCGCGACGGCGGCGAACCCCGCGGCGAAGGTGCCGTCGAGCCTCGATCGTCTCATCTCGCCTCCCTCCCGGCGCGATCCGATGGGTTGTCGATACGCATGTGTCGAGCGGAGCCACGTTCATCGTGCGGTTTGTTATAGTGCTCTTACGCACGCGAGCCGAATTCGCCGTCTCTGGACGCTCGATCGGCCGCTCCGCCGATCAGTCGGTCGACGCCTGTACGGGATCCCTGACGGCCCGGCGCGTGTGGCTACGAGTCGGTTTCTGCGCCACCGGGGATTCAACGGTGGTGGCGATTTTTGTACGCGTTCGTGATCCGTCCAGGGCGAACGCGACCCCCAATGTCCTTCACGATCACCGATCTCACGGCCGACGGGACGATCCTCGAGTGTACGGTCCGGGCGTCACCCGATCTCCGGCGGTTTCTCACCGGTGAACCGTTCAGAACCAGCTACGACGTCCCGATCGAGGACGTTCCCGAGGGTGTGCTCGCCGTGCCCGTGCTCGCACAGCTCTGTCCCGTCGCGTGGGCCAACGGGGCCGACGTTTACGTCGACGAGGTGGACGCGACGTTCGCCCGGGCGCTCGAGGACGTCAAGGCCACGTTGCTCTCGATGTACGACTTCATGGAGGGCGGACAGCTCTACGCCCGCCGGACGATCGATCCGGACCCGATTCACGGGGCCGGCGCACCCGATTCGGATCGCGCCGGGGATGCGGACGGCGGGAGCGGCCTGCTGTTCACTGGCGGCGTCGATTCGACGTGTTCGTACGTCCGCCACCGGGAGGACTCCCCGACCCTGATCAGCGTTCGCGGCTGGACGATCACGCCCGATCGGAGCGACGACGAGAAGTGGAATCAGCTACGCACGCGCGTTACTCGGTTCGCCGACGACCACGGCCTCGACACGGCGTTCGTCGAGTCGAACATGCTCGCCGCGCTGGACCACCCGATGTTGCTGGCCCACTACAAGCGGTTCGTCGACGGTGCGTGGTACAGTTCCGTCGGCCACGGAATCGGCCTGCTCGGCCTCTGTGCGCCGCTCGCCTACGCGCGCGGAATGAACGACGTTTACGTCGCCGCGACCCACTGGGAGGGAATCGACCTCGAGTGGGGTTCCCGGCCGGACATCGACGACTACGTCCGGTGGACCGGCACGCAGTGTCACCACGACGGCTACGAACTCACCCGGCAGGAACGGGTGGACGTGATCGCGGACTACGTTCGCGAGGCTGACCCCGACCTCCAGTTGCAGACCTGCAACGATCGCATGGACGGCAACTGCGGGGAGTGTGAGAAGTGTTACCGGACCGCGATCGGGCTTCGGCTCTCGGGACTCGATCCGACCGATCACGGCTACCCCTTCGACGACGCGGACTACCGCGACGTTCGCCGATCGCTCGATCGTGGCGAGTGGGTGCTCGGCCAGGACGAGCGGTACATGTGGGAGGACATCCGCGATCGGATTCGGGAGACCGAACCGACCTCGCCGCCCGAGCGTGCCTTTTTCGAGTGGCTCGTCGACGCCGACCTCGACGACCTCGTCGCGGAGTCGTCCCCGCCGCTTCTCGATCGTCTCCTCCGTGCGAGTGCGCGAAACGCTCCGAATAGCGCCTACAACGCCCTCTATCCAGCCTACTCGACGGCGAAGTCCGGGCTCGAGCGAGTCCGTTCTCGGTGAGCGTCGTCGGCGTGTTCTCCCGTCACCGCGTCCCGTTATCGGCGAGGATCGACGGGACCCGACGGCGAGCGAACACGACAGGCGGGGAGACGAGCGGACCGCTATTTCCCGACCGACGCGTCGACGACGTCCGAGAGGTCGAAGAGGCGGACGTCGTCGCGACGGCCGGCGGTCCGCCGGAGGTCGTTCGTGTACCCGCTTCGGCTGAACAGGACGTACTGCGTCGTCGCGTCCGCGGGTTCGTCGGACCAGCGTACCTGGTCTACGGTTCGTTCGAGATCGGCGAGGACGCCCTCGCTCACGGGTGACGAGGTGAACTTGCACTCGCCAGCGACGAGTCCGCTCTCGGTCAGCCCGAGCACGTCCAGTTCGTGCTCTCTGAACCACCACTGGCCGACGTCGTGGAAGCGTCGATCCACGAGGTCCGGCAGTACGCGCTGACAGAGCCGTTCGAACAGCGGACTGACGTAATCGGCCAGTTCGGATGCGACGATATCGTCGAAGGCGTCGTCCTCGAGTAGCCGCAGTCGGTCCTGGTTCCCGTACACGAACCGGAACCAGAACCGGAACAGCGGTGCGGCGAGTCGATAGCGGCCGCGTTTCGACGACGTCGGCGATTCCGTCACCGGAATGTGGCGCTCGACGAGTCTGAGGCGGCGAAGTTTCTGGAGGTACGTGCTGAGCGACCCCGACTCGATGCCTGCCATGCCGGCGATCTCGTTCGGCGTGCGCCGACCGTGTGCCAGCGCCCGGAGGACGCTAAAGTAGGTGTTCGGCTGTCGCAGTTCCGTTCGCAGGAGGAACTCGGGCTCGGAGTACAGGAGACCCCGCTCCGAGAGGATCGACGCCCGAACGTTCTCCGCGATCGATCGATCCGGATCGATCGTCTGGAGGTAGTACGGCGTCCCGCCGTAGATCGCCCACGCGATGATCGCGGTCTCGTCGTCGTAGTTCGGATAGAACTGCGCCGCGTCACCCATCGAGAGCGGCTGGAGGTCGATCGTCGCCGTCCGTCGACCGTACAGCGGGCTCCCGCCCGCGAGGACCTCGTCTTCCATCACGCTGATCGACGACCCGACCAGGACGAGGGTCGTCTCCGTCTCCTGGAGGCGCGTGTCCCAGACGCGTTGTACCCGTGACGGGAGTGAGCCGTCTTCCTCGAGCAGAAACGGGAACTCGTCGATCACCACGATCGCGTCCCGGTCGCCGAGCGCGCCCAGCAGGGCCTCCCAGTCGCGCCGGACGTCTCTCAGCGCGGGGAACGCGTCCGACGCCGCGTCGACGAACCCCTCGAGCTGATTCTGCGCGGTCGACTCGATCGCCTGGTAGTAGACCGCGTCGTCCCGGTCGGCGATCGACCGGCGAACGAGTTCGCTCTTTCCGAGTCGCCGACGCCCGTAGAGGACGACGAACTCGGCGCGATCGGCATCGTATCGCGACTCAAGGTCGTCGAGTTCGCGCTCTCGATCGACGAACGTATCCATGGGTACCACTCGCTCGCGCTCGATATGGGTGTTACGATTTTGGAAACCGCGATTTCTGAAATCGTAATTTCTTCTCTGTGGGGCCGGGTTCTGGGACAGCTACCAGGCATCGTTCGACGACGCCCGACTGTAAATTCGTCTCCGAGACACCCGAGACACGACGAACGCCGGCGGTGACGGACCGTCACGCTTGTAGAACGTTTAGAATGTGTAGACTGTGTAGGTCGTTTAGAACGTCGCGGTCGGCGTCACGATCGGGGTACTCGGAACGGACAGCGCGGTGGTGCGTTCTGATCCGAAGACGATCCGTGTGGCGGACAGATCGGGTCCGAACGAAGACTCTCCCGCGTCCGAACGGCCTGCCGTCACTCCATGTAGCCGAGTCCCTTCAGCCGATCCTCGACGTCGGTGAAATCGTCGTCGACCGAATCGGCCTGTTCGCGACGCGTTACGTCGATTCGGTCGACTTTCGTCGTCGACGGCGTCGCGTCCGGGTCGAACGCGTCGAACAGCACCCGCCCGTCGGCGTTGCTCGGGACCGGTTCGCCGATCCCGTGCAGGAGCGTCGGTGCGACGTCGACGACGCGTGCGCCGCGCAACGTCGCCCCCGGGTCGATCGACGGGCCGCGGCAGAGAACGATCCCGTCCATACGGTGGCTCGCTGCGGTCGATCCCGTGTCGCCGAACGGTTCGTCCGTGATCGAGTTGCGCGCCTCGTAGCCGTCGATGCCGTTGACGATGAGATCGGGGGAGTCCTCGTCGGTGGGGAACAGTTCGTCGCCGTCGAAGACCTCGAGGACGGACCTGCCGTCCTCGTCGGTGACCGACTCGAAGAGGTCGGTGAGTTCCGCCTTGAGGGTCGGGATGTCGCCCGGATCGACGACGCCGTCCTCGAAGCGGTCGGTGTCGTTGACGTAGACGTTGCCGGCGTCGTGGACGAACGCCCTGGTTCGATCGTAATCGACGTCGTAGAGCGCGTGATCGCCCGGGATCTGTTCGGCGACCGAGTCGACGAGTCGCCGCGGGAGCGTCGAGACGATCACCTCCTCGGAGATGCCCACTCGATCGAGCGCGTCCGTGATCCGATCCCGGGAGATCCCGAGACTCGCGAGCGCACCCCGCGTCCCGTCGTCTTCCTCACGGAACAGGTAGCCGTTCCGCTCGAGGAAGTGATTGACGTAGACCAGTTCGTGGATCGGACCGAAGCCGTGATCGGAGACCACGTAGAGGTCGGCGTCGTGGTCGTCCGTGTAGGCCATGACTTCGCCCAGCAGGTCGTCGAGCAGTTCGTAATGCTCGAGCAACAGGTCCTCGTCCCAGACGAGGTGCTGGAAGCGATCGGGTGCCGTGAAGACGAAGAAGAACAGTCGCCAGTCGTCGCCCGCCTCCTCCATCTGCAGCCGGAGGAGTTCCCGGCGCTTCGCGAGCATCTCCGCGACGGCATCCCGGAACTCGTCGAGGCGACCGGCGTAATCGGGGTAGTCCAGGCTGATCTCGTAGTCCGGGATCCGATCGTCGATCGCGTCGCGGAGTTCGGGGGGATGGGTGAACTCCCGATCCGTCGACGGCGTCATCATCCCCGTCACCATGGTGCCGTCGATTTCGCGTGCGGGGTAGGTCATCGGGACGTTCCCGACGTGGGCCGGGCCGACCTGCTCCCAGAGCGTCGGTTGTCGGACGTCGTAACCCGTGTACATCTCGTGGGAGTACTCCGCCGAGAGGTTCTGGAACCCGTAGATGCCGTGTTTGTCGGGCCATACGCCCGTCGCGATCGACGGCCACGCGAGCGGGGTCGTCGGCGGGCGGGTGCTCTCAAGCGATCCGGAAGCACCCTCCTCGCGCAGTCGGGCGAAGTTGGGGAGCTCACCGCTCTCGCTCCACTGTTCGATGAGTCGCCACGGTACGCCGTCGAGACCGAGTACGAACGCTCGCTCGGCCGTCTGTGAGGATCCGCTCATGATTGAGTAGTGAGTATTGAATCGGGAGACTGCCTGCTGGAAAGCAGGTGGCGAGACGAGCGCTTTGTTATAGAGAGGTAACAGCCCCCTGTGGTCGCCCGGCGAGGGGTGTTCGCTCCCCCTACCGACCGACGCACATTAACGTTGTGTCCGTTCCGTCCTCTGATTCTCCTTACTGGGACACTCTCCGCCGTCGTTAGGATCGAAAAGTGATCAATAACAAAACGACCGAACCGAATTCGACACGGGTATGTCATACCGTAACCAGGGTGGGTGCCGTGGGTAGCGTCGTGCTCTCGCTCGATGCCGAACTCGGGTGGGGGTTTCACGACTTCACGTCGCCGCCGCCGCGACGGGTCGAGGCGGGCCGTCGCGGCTGGGCGACCATGCTTTCGTTGCTGGACGAGTTCGAGATTCCCGCGACCTGGGGCGTGGTTGGCCACCTGATGCTCTCGTCCTGTGACGGTCGCCACGCCGATCACCCTGCGCCCGACGGCTGGTTCGAGCGCGAGCGGACGGACTGGCGCGATCGGGAGGACCTCCGGTTCGGCCCCGACCTCGTGACGGATCTGCTCGAGGCCGACGTCGACCACGAGTTCGCCAGTCACTCCTTCTCACACGTCCTGTTCGGGCACCCGAAGACGGACCGCGAACTCGCGGTCGCCGAACTCGAGCGGAGCCGCGAGATCGCGGCCGAGTGGGATCGGACGATCGACTCGTTCATCTACCCGCGCAACGACGTCGGCCACCGCGACGTCCTGGCCGAACAGGGGCTGACCGCGTACCGCGGCCGAACGCCGAACCGCCACGGGGCCCGCGCCGTCTTCGACTCGACGGTCCGCGACCGATCGTTCCTCGTCGAACCGCTCGTCGACGAGTACGGGCTGGTGAACGTCCCGGCATCGCTGTTCCTCTTCGGGTTCGAGGGGGCCGCACGGACCGTTGCCGAGTCGATCTGGACGGATCCGATGGTGATGGTCGCGCGGCGGGGGATCGACGAAGCGGTGCGATCGGACGGCATCTTCCACATGTGGCTCCATCCGAACAATCTCACGCACGAGCGCGACGATCGCCGGATGCGGACGATCCTCTCGTATCTCGACCGGAAGCGCGCCGAGACTGATCTCACGATCGAGACGATCGGCGACGTCGCGCGCCGCGTCGACGTCCCCAGGGGGGTCGATGGAACCGTAAGCCCGGTCAACAGCCAGCCGATGAGCGGCTATTGAGCGCCTGCGATCGGAACTGTGGGCTACAGCGACGGCACTCGCTGTACGACGATGATAACAAAGCCCGCCGACGCCCCGTTCTCGGGCAGATGAGAGCACGACTTTTCGACCGGCGTTCCGACTCCAGCGCGCTCACCGTCGGCGTGCTGGGGGTCGGGAACATCGGCATGGTCCACCTGCAATCGGCGCTCGCGATGCCGGACGTCTCGGTCGTCGCCGCCGCCGACGCTCTGTCGGAAAATCGGGACCGCGCGGAGCGCGCCGGGGTTCCGCGAACGTACGACGATTACGTCGATCTCCTCGAGAGCGAGACGATCGACGCGGCGATCGTGGCGTTGCCGCCGTTCCTCCACGCCGACGCCGTCAGCCACGCCGCCGACGCCGGCGTCGACGTCTTCGTCGAGAAGCCGCTCGCTCGCTCGACCGAGGAGGCGGACGAGATGCTCGCGGCCGCCGATCGCGGGGGGATCGCTGTCGGCGTCGACCATACCCTCCGCTACCAGACCGATATGCGCGGCGTCCGGCGGGCCTACGAGGAGGGTCGCGTCGGCCACGTTCCCTACGCCTCGATGACGCGTCTCAACGACAGCCCGCTCGGTCGGCCGCCCGCCGAGGACGACCCGCCCGCCTGGCCCCACGACCCCGACGCCGCGGGCGGCGGGTCCCTGTTCGAACTCGGCATTCACTGCTTCGACCTCCTTGAGTGGATCTTCGGCGACCTCGAGGTCCGCGACGCGGCGACGGGCCACTCGCTCGACGTGCCGGTCGAGGACGCGGCCACCGTCCTCCTGCGATCGCCGGCGACGGAGACCATGATCACCCTCCACTGTGGCTCCTACCAGTGGGAGGAACTCCCCGAGGTGAATACCCGCCTCCGCCTCGAGGGGATTACGGGGTCGATCAGCAACGACCAGTTCCTCCCCGAGAACTTCTATGCGAGTGCCGCTCGCGCCGCCCTCGAAAACGTCGCGAAGCGATTCACCGGCGAGGAGCCGGACGTTTTCGCCCCGACGTTCTACCTCGAGGCGCACTACGACGCGCTGGCGGACTTCTGTGACGCGATCCGTGCGAACGAACGCCCGCCGATCGGCGGCGCGGACGGACGACGGGCGCTCGAACTGGCGGAGGCGGCCTACGACTGCGTGAGGACGGACGAGACGGAGACGGAACTGTCGGAGGTGATGCCGTGAGCACCGTCCGTGGCGTCACGATCGACGAACACGAACGCGGCCGCGGCTGGACGCCGGAGGTCGACGCACGCATGGCGGCCCTCGAGACGCCGATCCGTCGCCTGCTCGAGCCACGCACCGCGTCGCTGGCCGACGCCGACAGGATCACGCTCGTTCCCGACGCACACTACCCGTTCCACCCGTCGTCCGGCGTGGTCACCGATCCGGCCGTGATCGGGGCGCTCGTCGCCTATCTCGAACGCGAGACGAGCGCCGCCATCGCCGTCGCCGGATCGAGCGAGTACGTCTCCGCGGAGCGAACGGGCGAGTACCTCGGCTACGACGACGTCCTCGAGCGGTTCGACGCGTCGCTGTTCGACCCTGCCGACGCTCCCAGGAACGACGAGACCGTCCGACTCGGCGACCAGCCCGTCGCCCTCGCGGTCCCGGATCGACTGGCGTCGGGGTCCGTGATCCCGGTCCCGGCGCTGCGACCGACCCGGGACGGCCCGATCGCCGGCGGGATGCGAACGCTCGCCCGCCACGTCGACTGCTCGATCGACGGGGGCGTCGCCGGGGCCGCGGCCGCGGCCGTCGTCGACCCCGAACTCGCCGTGCTCGACGCGACGATCGCGTACGCGGGTGAGCCGTACGCGGCCGAGACGCTGTTCGCCGGGCCGACCGCGGCGGTCGACGCCGTCGGGGCCAGGCTGCTCGATCGATCGCTCGCCGACGACGAGGCGCTCGAGTACGGGCTCGGGGCCGGGGACCCCGACGGGATCCGTGTCGACGGCGTCGACGTGGCGGCGCTCCGCGATCGGTGTCCCTCCGGCGAGTTACCGCCGCCCACCGATCCGCACCCGGCTGTCTCGATCGCCTACCGGACCTACGCGGCCGTCAGCGGCGACGGTGTGCCGCCACAGCTCGACGGTCGATGACCATGATGGGAACGAAGACCGCGGCCGTCACCGGCGCGACCGGCTTTCTGGGCACCCACCTCTGCGATCGACTGCTCGCGGACGGCTGGACGGTCCGGGGCCTCAGCCGGGCCACCTCCGACCGGGAGCGACGCGAAGACGTCGAGTGGTACGTCGGCGACCTGTTCGACGAGGGTACGCTTCGATCGCTCGTCGACGGGGCCGACGTCGTCTTCCACCTCGCGGGCGTCGGACTCTGGAGCGCCGGCCCGGAGACGGTCGAGCGCGTCAACCGGGACGGGACGCGGGCCGTCGTCGAGGCCTGTGGGGCATGTGACACTGGTCGACTCGTTTTCACGAGCACCGCCGGGACGCGCCGCCCGAAGACCGAGGGTGAGGTCGCCGACGAGACCGACGTCGCCGAACCGATCGGGGCCTACCAGTCCGCGAAGGCGGCGGCGGAGGATCTCGTCGACGAGTACGCCGCGACTGGCGACGCCGTGACCGTCCATCCGACGTCGATATTCGGTCCCGGCGACGACGCGTTCACGGCCCAGTTGATCGCGATGGGGTACGAGTCGACGATGCCCGCGCGCCTTCCGGGGGGCCTCAGCATCGTCGGCGTCGACGACGTCGTCGACGGCCTGCTCGCGGCCGCCGCGAACGGGGTGTCCGGGGAGCACTACATCCTCGGCGGTGAGAATTTGAGCTACGATCGGGCCGTCTCGCGAATCGCCGAGTACACCGGCGGCTCCCCCGCCCGCGTTCGGGTTCCCGCGACGGCGATCCACGCCGCCGGTCCGGTCGCCGAAGCCGCACGGGCCGTCGGCGATCGACACGTGTTCCCGTTCGATCGGGAGATGGCACGGCTCGCCACGCGACGGCTCTTTTACACCTCCCGGAAGGCCCACGAGGACCTGGGCTACACCTACCGGCCGATCGAGGCGCACCTGCCGGCGACGATGGAGTGGTACCGATCGGAACTGCAGTAGCGCGGTCGTTGCGGTCGTACGTCACGCGCCGACGTCTTTCGCGCGGCTACTCGGCCCGACCGTGGACGTAGTACAGTTCGAACTCCCCGTTCGACTGTACCTTGTCGACGCCTGGCTGGCCCGATATCGAGTTCAGCTGGTCCCGAGAGTAGCGTAACTCCTGGTAGGCGACCACCTCCCGATCGCGATCGTTCTGTGTCACGGTGAGATACCGGTCCGCCGAGTACTGTGACGCGATGCCCTCGTCGATTTCCTCGCCGGTCACGGCTCCTTTGTGTCCACGGGTGTGCTGGAGTCGTCCGTTCGACGCGTCCATGTACCGGTTGGGTCCAGCCCGGATGCCGACGAACGTGACGTCCTCGTCCGCGTGTTCGAACGCCGATTCGTGACCGTGCATGGACATCTCGGTCACGTGGGGCGAACTCTTGTAGATGTATGGTGACGGGAACACGGCGAGCAACGACGCCAGTAACAGGACCACGATCCCGGCGATCGCGATCCCGTGGACGATACCCGCGGCGTGTCTCCGGGACGGGAGGGACAGCCCGTACGAGATCGCGACGGCACCAGCTATCGTCCCGAACAGCATCATCAGCCCGAACACGCGGAAGTACATCTGTGAGACGTTGCCGACGTAGTAGACCCCGGCGAGTACGCCCAGGCCCGCAAGGCCCACGACGAAGTACGGGATCGTTCCGCTCGTCTCGTCGGTGAGCCGATCGCCGAACGGCGTCATCGTCGGCAGCGCGATCAGTCCCGTCAGCCCGAGATACACCATGCTGGCTCCGAACAGTTTGACGAACAGTTCGACGACGCTCGCTCCCAGCTCGGCCAGCGACGCACTCTGGGAACCGACGGCTTCGGACGCGTCCCCGTCACCCGCGAAGTAGTCGACGACGTTCGAGAACGTGAACTCGATCACGTCGACCACGAGTCCGTGCTTCGAGGCCCAGAGGGCGAACGCGGCCACGAGCACGAGGGTCTGGCCGTACATCCGGCGGTGAGATGCGATCGGGTGCTCGGGCCGGAACCGTCGGGCGAGGTACTGGACGACGCATATGCTGACGAGAAAGACGAGCAGGTGGGCCGCAAGCTGGGGGTGGTACACGACGGTCGACACGAGCGTGAGGGCGAGTACGGCCCCCGTCGCGGATCGAACGGCGGCGGGTGAGGGGTCCTCGAGGTACGTAAACAGGAGGTACGTGATGACGGCCGAGAACAGGATTCCCTGGGTCATCGGGTGGATGACGACGAACGTACTCAGGTTGGTGATCGGGAGGAGGAGAAACGCGGAGAACGTGCCGACGATCGAGCTGTAGGGACTCTCGAAGAGCCGTGACGTCGTCGCCGCGACGAACACGAAGAAGAGGACGGATAGCGCGACGACGACGATGAGCGCAGCCTGAGCGAGGTCGATCCCGAACGTTACCCCGACGAGCGTCGCGATCGTGTGGACGGCCGGGTAGTACAGTTCGCTCGGGTGAAACGCGCCGGCTTCGATGCCTCGCATCCAGCCGAGGTGTGTGAGCGCGTCGCCGGCGCCGTAGTACTGGTACCCCCGGATGACCGGGAGCCCGACGAACGCCGCGAGGGCGATGCCGCCGAGTCCCAGCGCGATGCGGCGGAGCCAGCCGACGGACGTCTGTAGCGAGACGAGCAACGAGACGAGCAGTGAACACCCGAGCAACGCCCAGAACGCACGGGGCGCCGTCGCGTACGGGGAGAGTTCGTACCCCGTCGCCGGTGTCCGATGCGCAACGAGCACGGCACTGGTCACGGAGAGAAATCCGACGACGACGAGGACACTCTCGACCAACCGCGGCGACGCTGTTCTCGCGTGCGACATTATCGAGCAGTCCGTCGGGACCGTCCTTGTTATGCTGGCGATTACGGCGGTAGTACCGATCTATGGGTTTCGTTCGGCTTTCGAAACCGAGCCAGGTTCCACGGCGGGGTTCGGGGTCGATCGCCGCTGGAACGCTCCGTGCCTGCATTGGCCAGCCGTCGAGCGTCCCGCCCGTTCGTCCACAGCTGGATCGTCGACGGGTCCGCCAGCGGTGGTATCCCGGCCGTCCGCCGCCCAGTTGATGCATAACAAAGTCCCGAGACGCGAATCCTGGGAATAACTCTCTTTCAGATGAACGTTTTGCATCTCACGGCCAAGGAGAACTCGCCACCGTTCAGAACGCAGGTACGAGCGCTCGAGAAGCGCGGTATCGACTGTACGACGATCTCCGTCCCCGGTGCGGTGACGGCGGATACGAGTCGATCGGTCCTCGATTACGTTCGGTTTCACCCGACGGTGCTTTCGGAATCGTTCGGTTCGTACGATCTCGTGCACGCGAACTACGGGCTGACGGCACCGTTCGCGCTCGCGCAACCGAACCTCCCGGTCGTGCTGTCGCTGTGGGGGACCGACCTCGACGGTGAACTCGGCTGGCTAAGCAAACTGTGTGCGAAACGCTGTGACGCAACGATCGTCATGTCCGAGAGAATGAAGCGTGAACTGGGGCAGGACAGTCACGTCATCCCGCACGGGATCGACGTGGACCTGTTCGAACCGATGCCCCAGTCCGAGGCGATCGATCGCCTCGGCTGGGACCCGGACGCGAAACACGTGCTCTTCCCGTACAAGGCCGAACGTGAGGTGAAAAACTATCCCCGGGCGGAACGGATCGTCGAGGCGGTTCGCGACGACGTCTCGAACCCAGTCCGTCTCCAGACGGCCCGTGACGTCCCACACGAGCGGATGCCACGCTACATGAACGCCGCGGACTGTCTCCTGCTCACGTCCGATCGCGAGGGATCGCCGAACGTCGTCAAGGAGGCGATGGCGTGTAACCTCCCGGTCGTCTCCGTCGACGTCGGCGACGTCCGTGAGCGTCTCGACGGCGTCTCACCCTCGGAAGTCTGTCGTACCGACGCCGAACTCCGGCGCGCGCTCGCCACCGTTCTCGACCGGGGAACGCGATCGAACGGCCGTGAACTGGCCGATAGAATCAGCACGGACCGGATGGCAGCCCGGATCCACGAGGTCTACCGGGACGTCTGTGCCGGGCAGCCGTCGGCCGAACGGGATCGATCGAATCGGTTGACAAGTCACCCGTAGTACCGACACGCTCGAACCACCTGAACGGTCACCCGTAGTACCGACACGCTTCGTCGACGTTCTGTGTCGTCCGCCACGTTGCTGTCGATAGCTCGTCAGTACTCGTCTCGCTCCGCTCTTTCTCTCGCCGGGTCACGAACTGCTGAAAAAACGAGCCTGATGCGTTCGTCGGTCCGGGACGCGATCGACTCCGATCGGCTACGATCGGTATCGTGCGACGAGCGCCGCGAGTATCGCGGCGAGTGCAGCTGCCGTGACACCGAAGCCGGGGAGTTCGTCGTCGTCGCCTCCGCCCTCGTCTCCCACTGTTATCTCGGCAGACTCGTCGACGACGCCGATCGTATAGGTACCGCGCTCGTCGAGTTCGAGTGACGTCGACACCGTGGTCGATTCACCTGCCTCCAGCGAGATTTCTTTCTCGGCGACGGTTTCGCCGTCGAGCGTGAACCGAACGGGGTACGTCTCGTTGCTGGACCCCTCGTTCTGTATGGTCGCCTCGACCTCGGTCGTCTCGCCGGGCGCGACCGTGTCGTCGTAGTCGAGATCCGTGACCGTGTACGAACTACAGCTCTCGGACGTGATCCTGATCGGCCGGTCCATGTTCAGCGAGTGGCGTTCGGTATCGTGTTCGGGGCCGGAGATCACTTCCCAGTCGCTCACCTCGCCGTCGTAGACGCCGGACAGGGTGGCCTGTTCGTTGAACGAAGGGTAGATCTCGATGTCGAACTCGTCGTCCAGGCCGCCGTTGAACGCGGCGCCGTCGGTCCGGTTCGCGGACCACGCCCAGGAGATCCGACTCGACGTCTCGCGGTGGTCCCACTCGGTTTCGCCGTCACTGTAGTTGTCGTCCTCGACGACCCACTCGCCTTCTTCGGGGAGGTTGCTGATCTGGAACGTCGCCGCACCACCATCGGAACTACCATCGTACTGATCGTGAACCATCACGAGACTGAGCCCGTCGGCGCTCTCGTGCAGGAAGAGGATACTCGTATCGTCCTCCTGGAATTGTGTCGTTCCGTGGGAACTGTACGTCGTCCCGCTACGTATCGTCTCCGTCACGTTCTCCGGCGTTCGATAGTCGTAGTACTCCTCGGTCGTCTGGTGGCCGAACCCGAGCGGTTCGATCGGGATACACTCGTCTCCTTGCACGACCGCGTACTCGTCGTCGATCGGGGGTGCGGTATTCGCCGTAACGCTTCCGGCGCCAACCGTCGCACTGACCACGAGCGCGGCGACGACGGCGAGCGTAGTGATGGCCGTGATGATTCGCTGTGTCATTATTCGCCTCAGCACTGTCATTGCCGAGTTCGCAATTTGTTATATCACAGTTTCCGAACGGGGATATGTACCTACAGCTGGTAGTTCGCTTTCCCAAAACGACAATCGGGTCGAACGGTCAGTGTACGATCAGAGTTCCGTCGGCGGTTCCAGCCGGGTCTGCGGGTCGTGTCTCGATCACGCGTCCGTAGGGTATCGGTACGGCATCGATCGATGCTGCTTCGACCACGTGTTACTCCGTCCATCGGGTGTCCCGGTCGCTCTGCGGTCTCCCCGATCGATCACGACGCTCCCGTGTGTCGCAACTGTTGGTCGGCGGTCGCTTCGAGGGATCGCGTTCATTCGTCCGCTCCGTCGTCGGTATCGTCTGCTCCGTCGTCGGTAGCTCCGTCGCTCCCATCTGTCACCGCCGTCCAGAAGTACGTGTGACGATAGGCGTCCTCCTGCGTCGGCGTCTCGGGGACGTCGTCCTGGTAGACCTGCACCGAGATTCGGACTGTTCCGTTCTCCGCGACCGGGGTGATCTCCCGCTCGCCGTACCCGGTCCCACCGTCAGTGAGGACGTAGTCGATCCGGCGTAACTCCGTGCGTTCGACGACGTCGCCGTCCTCGATGCGCTGTTCCTGGACGACGACGGTGTAGTTCATCTCCTCCTGTTCCTGGTTCTCGACCGCGATGACGAGCGGGATCGACTCACCGGGGCTGATCTCGTCGGGATACCCGCCAGCGACGAGTTCGCCCGACTCGTCCTCCGTGAGCAGTTGCAGGTTCGTGTACTCCTCGCCCTGCTGGGGAGCAACCAGTGCGTAGCCCACAGTCGTTACCGCGAGGATCATGCTGAGCACGATCGCGACGTTGATGGCGGTGTGGACCGGCGATCGGGTCTCGAATATCGCCGCGCGAGCGGCGTCGAATCGACGAGCGAACCCCACGTGGTATCGATCGACGGATGGCACGGCCAACCGGCGGCCGATCGCGAGACAGGTGCCGACCAGCGCGAGGCCGCCGATCACTCCGAGGACGGTTCCGTCGGTCACCCCCCACGGCGTGGACGCGACTACCAGTCCCAGCAGGGGCAGGAGAGCAAAACTCGTCCCGAACGACAGGGCGACGCGCCCGGCGTCGTCGATCGACCGGGTCTGTACGAACAGCGTCGGCCGATCGGTAGCCGTCGCCGTGACGGGCGTCGATCGCGGGAAACACAGCGAGACGAGGACGTACCCCGGGACGAAAAACAGCAGTGGCCCGGCGATCGCTGCCCGCACGAGCGAGGACGAGACGCTCCCGACTCCCAGCACGACCATTGCGACGAGGACGAACCCCGCGACGACCAGCAGGTCACCCGGGACACCGCCCAGAAGCTGTCGGCCGCGTCGCTGCAGGGCTGCGAACGGTTTGGTCAAGACGTCTTTCATAGAGCGTGGGAACTATCGATTCCTCGACCGAGCCAGCTATTGTTAGTCGTCGGGTAACCGCTGGAGCGCCCAATGGCCGGTGAACGGGAACCGTGAGCGACGGATCGACTCCGTCTCTCCCGACGTCAGTGCTGACCGGCGGCTGGCGACTCGACGGCGCGAGTTGCATCGCTGAAACCGTCGATCGGCGACCAGCAGTGGGCCGTCAGCTCAGCAGTGAGAGCGTCTCTCGAACGTCGAGAAGGCCACTGACCGTCGCGAGGGTACCCCATACGGCGACGCCGAGGCCGACGACAGCCGCCAGCGATACCAGTCCCGTGATGTGCGCCGACGCCGCCACGACGATTCCGCCCATCACGACCGAGATGACGGTCGCGCCGGCACCGATCTTGACGAGCCGATCGTACTGTAGCGGCAGTTCGACGTGCATGATGTAGACGTTCGTCATCGTGTACAGGCCGAACGTGAACACGGTCGCGACGGCCGCGCCGACGACGCCGATCGTCGGGATGAGAACGATGTTGAGGAGGAGGTTTCCGGCCGACGTGACCGCTTTCGCAACGGCCCGAAATCGCGCCCGGCCGAGATAGTCGATCGCCTGCTGTGTAACGCTGTTGATTGCCTTGCACAACACGAAGAGGCTGAGCACTTGCAAGACCGGAACGGCCTCGGCGTAATCCGAACCGAAAATGAACCGGACGGTCGGATCGGCGACCAGTATCAGTCCGACCACGGCCGGGACGTACAGTAACAACACGTACTGTAGCGAGGATTCGTAGATCCGTGCGGCACGTACCAGCCGATCGTTGGCCTTGTCCTCACCGTAACTGGGAGAGAGTGCGAATCCCACGGAATCCGCGGGTGCGATGACGAAATCTGAAATCTGCTTTGCAAGCGTGTAGAATCCCACGGCCACCGGATTGAGAAAGAACCCGATGAGAATGATGTCGACCCGGCGATCGATGATGTTTGCGCTCCGAGACGCTGTCAGTGGCACGCTGTACTCGAGTATCCGACGCTGGAGGCCGTCCTGAATCGTTTCGGCCGCGTCGAACGATCGGTAGAATCGGAGGTAGAGAAAAATCAGCCCGAATGTGGCCGCGATCGCGCCGCTCACGACGTATCCGGTGAGGGCCCCGAGAACGCCCCAGCCGAGGGAGACGAAGAGGAGAATGAACGCGATTCTGCCGACGTGGTCGACGATCGACACGACGGCGCTGTACTGGACTGCGTTGAATCCCTGGAAGACCGTGATGTTGAAGTTGTTAATCGACTGGACCGCGAGATATCCGGTTCCGACGACCAGCAACGTGGCGAGTTCCGGTTCGTCGAGAATCGCGGCAACGAACTCACGGCTCGCGACGAGAGTCACTGCGACCAGGCCGATGAGTAGCAACCGGTACCGTAGCGAGGACGTCAGGATGTGTGGTACTTGCCTGGGATCCGTTTCTTTGAACTCGGAGACGTACCGTGCAGCCGAGCGAGCGATGCCCAGATCGGCGAGGAGCTGTGAGACGGCGAGGATCGAGAGCGTGAGAAACAGGATACCGTACCCACTCGGCCCGAGAAGGAATCGACTGAGCAGAACGATCAGGAGTCCGTTCGCGACCAGATTGACCGTCCGAGACACGAACGTGGCTTTGATCCCCCGGACCAGTTGGTCGGAATCCGTCATCCGTGGGCTACATGTAGACTCGATCGGTTCGTGAACGAAGTACCCACCCGCACCGGAAGAACGAATCGACGGCAGGTCGGCTGGCGATGGAGCGTCACAGTCTACTCCCGCCTGCTATCGAACGCGTCTTTGTTAAGCAGGTGATTCCGGCCGGTGAGTGGACCGATCGAGGGGCGGACGACGACCCTGGGGCGTCAGTTCGGGCCAGTTCTCCCGGCCGGTCCCGCTGAATCCGTTCTGTGCGTTTCGAAATACAGTCTCCACGAAACAACTTATAGCCGAGAATCACCGACCGTTCGGCCAGTAACTGCAGACATACTGTACGTTTCCTGAGTGGTTTTGAAAAAAGAACTCGTGAAGGCCAGTCGCTAACGGTAGCCCGTTTCTCTGGTCGGTCGATGAAAGATACTCAGTCGCAGTCCGAGACGCGAGACGATAACCGACTCACGCGGCGGACGTTCGTTTCCGGATCGGCAGCAGCAGTCGGTTCACTGGGTCTGCTCAACGTCTTTAGCGGAACCGGATCGGCCGACGAGTACGAGACGATTACCGTCCCCTCGGGAGAGGTTCATCAGATCAGTCTCGGTGACGGCGACGTCCTCGAAAACGTTCTCATCGACCTGTCGGCCCCGAATACGGGCTACAATATCAGCGCCAACGGAACCGGCTGGGCGATCCGCAACCTCGGTATCCGTGGCGAGTTCGACAACGGTGAACACACGCCGTTCCACGTCCGGGACACCAGCCCGGACGGCGAGTCGGTGATCGAGAACGTCTACCTCGGCGACGGCGCTACCGACGACCACCAGCGAAACGTCCATCAGGTGACGGGTATCTACGCCCACGCGGACCACGCTGGCGACCTCCTGATCGACAACGTCCACGTCAACGAATTCCGGGATAACGCGATTTACGGCTCCGATCCCGGTCACCCGCACTTCGACTATTCCGAGTACGGGACCGTCCGGATCGAGAACTCGTTCGCCCGCAACGGCGGGTTCAACTTCCGCATCTCGACGGAGGGGTCCTACTGTGACAACTGCGTCTCCGTAATTACGGAGCCGTACAACACCGGTGAGCCGCGACTGTTCTACGACTACTTCTCGCGCGGCGTCGAGTTCCGAGATTGCGACGCCGCCGGCTCCAGCGACTACATCGGCTGGGGTAACGGGAGTACGTCCTGGCCCGAGTACACCGAAGACAGTGAGGTCGCCCTCGAGGGGTGTAACGCCAACGTCGGGCAACTTGTCGGCGGCGAACACCCCGAGCAGTGGACCGGTGAGAAACCCGGTTCGGACCCGCGCGACTCGCCTGAAGACGTCGACGGTGTTCCGCTGTCGGCCGAGGCGGCGGCTAGCGGTGTCGATCGCATCGAGTAACTGACGGCCTTCGAGACAGTCTCGATTTCTCGATCGTATTCGATTCGAGAACGATCGTTTAGGGATGTATGAAGGCTTCTACTGCCGATATAGCGGTCGAGTATCCCGACTGGGTATTAAAAAAGGAACCCGTGAAGGTCAATCCATAACGGTACTCCGTTTCTCTGGAATAGCCGATGGAAGATACTGACCGGTTATCCGATAGGCTTCGGGAACGTTCGATCGACCGCCGAACATATCTGACGGGAACGGGGGCGGCACTCGGATCGATCGGAGCGTTTGCTGGCTTTGCCGGGACAGGAACGGCCGCAGAGTACGAGACGATCACCGTCCCATCCGGACAGGTCCACACGATCCAGGTGGGCGACGGCGACGTCCTCGAGAACGTCCTGATCGACATCACGGCTCCCAACTCCGGCTACCAGATCCGGGCCTACGGAACCGACTGGACGATCCGTAACGTCGGCGTCAAAGGCGAGTTCGACAACGGCGATGACACGCCGTTTCACGTCCGTGACACGGATCCGAACGGCGAGTCGGTGATCGAGAACGTTTACCTCGGCGACGGGGCCAACGATTCGTTCCAGTGGAACACTCACCAGGTCACCGGGATCTACGTTCACGCGGACCACGCGGGTGATCTCCTGATCAAGAACGTTCACGTCAACGAGTTCCGGGACAACGCGTTCTACGGTTCCGATCCCGGCCACCCGTACTTCGACTACTCCGAGTACGGGACCGTCCGGATCGAGGACTGTTTCGCCCGTAACGGCGGGTTCAACTTCCGTATCTCGACGGAGGGGTCGTACTGCAAGAACTGCGTCTCCGTGATCACTGACTCGTACAATACGGGCGGCCCGCGATTGTTCTACGACTACTTCTCGCGGGGAATCGAGTACATCGACTGCGATGCCCAGGGGTACGGCGATCACATCGGCTGGGGGAACGGCAGCACGTCGTGGTCGCAGTACACCGAGAACGGCGACGTCAAACTCGAGGGGTGTAGCGCGAACGTCGGGCAGACGGTCGGCGGCGAGCATCCCGGACAGTTGTCCGGCGAGCGACCCAGTTCGAACCCCCGAGATTCCCCCGAAGAGGTCGAAGGCGTTCCGCTATCGGCGGCGGAGGCCGCGAGCGGCACCAGCGGGTCGGGCGGCCGAGCGGGTATCTCATCCCCGGACTCCGACGACGCCGACGAGGACGACCTCGACAATACCGTCCTGATCGACGGCGTCGGCACGGTGGGGTCGACGACGTACGAGTTCAGCGTCACCGGCGACGTCGAGAAGTCCACGCACAGCGGCGCGTCGATCGACGGCGAGGACGTCATCGAGAGCGGCCGGGTCTCCGGCGCGGTCGCCGGTTGGCGCGATGCGTTCCGCTTCAGCGGCGAGGTCGAGGAGTTGACGGTCGACGGATCGGCGCGGGTCCTCGTGAACGGCGAGCGGGTCGATCCGTCCGAGTACGGCGACGACCTGCCCCACGTCCTCACGATCGTGGGCAACGGCACCGAATCGGCCTACGAGGTGACGGTCGACGGCACCATCGATACGCTCGACGAGGAATCGAGCGACGAGATCGAACTGACGTCCGACGCGGCCGCCACGGGTACGATCGAGCGCGGCGTCCACCGACTTCGCTTCTCGGGTGACCTCGTCGACGTTACGTTCACGGAAGGCGGGACGCAGGTGTACCTCGACCAGGAGCGGATCGACCCCGACGACTACGACGCGGATCGAGAACTGCCGCCGCACGCGATCGTGATCGACGGCTCCGACACCGACGGGGCGACGAGCTACTCGTTCACGATCGACGGCGACGTCGTGAAATCGAACTATCGGGACGCCTCGATCGACGACGGGGACGAGATCGATGGAACGACCGTCCGCGGGGTCGTCGCCGACTACCTCGACGCCTACTGGTTCGACGGCGACATCGACGAGTTCCGACTCGCCGGGAACGCCTCGGTCGACGTCGAGTACGACGCCCGCGAGAAGTAATCGCCACGCACGCCAGGGCGTCGGTATCGGGTGCCGGGTCGTCGGCGAGACGCGATCGATCGTCGATCGATACCGGACATCCGTCCTTCCGCCGGCTCAGCCGGCGATCACGTCGGTGGCTTCGAGTTCCGCCCTGACGGCCGCCTCGAGCGCGTCAACGTCGGCGACGATGTCCGTCCCCTGGTACTCGCACAGCTGATATCGATACCGGAGCCCGCGCTGTTTCGCGAGCACGAAGTACACGGGCTGGACGTAGTCCGACCGGAAGAGTTCGATGACGCTCGCGTCGCTGGCGTAGAGGACGTTCGTCAGCCCGGCCCCGTGTGGCGCGACGATCACGTCCGCCCGGGAGAACAGGGCGACGTCCTCCGCCATCGATCGATCGCTCAGCACGTACTTTTCGAACCCGTAGGGCTCGAGGACGTCGAGGACTTCGTCTTCGTTGACGACCCGTCGATAGTCGGCGTCCTCCCGGGAGATGTAGACGAGTTCCGGGTCGTCGTCGTCCGTCTCGAATCCCTCAGCCGCGGCCGCCTCGCACATCCGATCGTGGAGCCACTGGTGTGCGACCGGGGAGATGTCGGCCCGATTCAGTTCGCGTCTGACCGACGGGACGACCAGTTCGTCGACGCGTCCGTGGTGGCGATCCCACTCGATCAGGTCCGCGTCCTCGTACCCGAGCAACTCGAGGGACTCGCGCTGGAACGGCGTCGGGTTCGGCCCCACGATCAGTTTCGGCGTCTCGCCGGTGCGCTCGCGATAGGCTTCGACCCCTTCGAGTCGGGTGAGCGTCTCGACCGTCCAGTGGTAGTAGCCGCGGTTCCACTGGTTGTAGAGGAGCACCGCACGATCGATCGATCCGGTATCCGCGTCGGCCCTCCCGGAACCACCCGTCCGTGGCCGGGACGGGGAGAGGGCGCTTCGGGCGGAATTCGCCATGTTCAACGACAGCACCTCGGGGCTGACGACTGCCTCGAGCACCAGCCGGTAGCGTCGATCGAGCGGGACGGGATACTCCCCGACGAGTCGGACGTCCCGGAGCGTCCCGACGAACGGCTGCGGGAGCGTCGCAGTTCCGATCCGGGCTTCTACTTCCGTCCCGTGCTGGTCTCCCTCCGGCGGTTCGATCTCGACGATTCGGTCCCGGTCGTAGTACTCGATCGAGCCGTTCTCGCGGAACCGACGTTCCAGGTCGTCCCGATCGAGGATGAGCGGAGCGCAGTAGTCGACGAACGCGTAGCTCGCCGGGTGGAAGTACCGCGCGTACGTCTGGGGGTGAAAGACGCGCGAGAGCTTGGTTCCGAGCGTCCCGCTGGCGTTCGATAGAAGAGCATCGAGATCCACGGCCGAGGCGAGTTTCGAGACTCCGCTCATATACCGTCAAACCGACTTCGGGCGGTTTGTTATCCGTCTCTTTTTCTGAAATTTCTGTCGAGTGCATCTCTACCCTCAAAATATCGGGTTTCCGTATCACTGTACGTGTAGTATTACAATGGAACGACGGTGCGTATTCCCGCTCGATGCGGATTCTCGTTTTCGCCAACACGCCCGCTCACGTTCATCTGTATCGCAACGCTGTCGATCGACTCCAGGACGCCGGCCACGACGTGCTCGTCCTGACCCGGGAGTACGCCTGTACGACGGACTTACTCGAGTACTTCGGACTCCCCTACCGGGTGTACGGGACCCACGAGACGGCCGGCTACTCGACGCTCGGCTTCGCGCGGGAACTGGGGGGTCAGCTGGGATCGATCGCGACCGAGACGCTCCGATTCGGACCGGACGTCGTCTTCGGGCGCGGCCCGTACGCGGCGGCCGCCGGAACCCTCTCGCGCACCCCGATTGTGCTCGTTCTCGACGACGAACCGGCGGATTTCAACCACACCGTCTCCCGTCCCTTCGCCGACTGTATCCTCTCCCCTGCGGTCACCCGCCGGGACCTCGGCGACGCCCACTACACGTTCGACGGCTTCAAGGAGTGTGCGTATCTCCACCCCGAGGTCTTCGAACCGGACGGCACCGTCCGCGAGGCGCTCGGCGTCGGTCCGGACGAGCAGTACGCCCTCGTCCGGTTCAACGCGCTCGACGCCCTGCACGACACCGACCTGGAGGGGTTCTCCCCCGACCAGCGCCGGGACCTGATCGATCGACTCGCCGATCGGGCGACCGTCTTCGTCTCCGACGAGGGCGACGAGATGGCGTTCGACGACCTCCCGGCGCGTCCCTACGATCTCCACCCGGCGCTGATCCACGACGCGATGGCCGAGGCCGCCCTCGTGGTCTCCGACACCGGGACGATGGTCACCGAGGCCGCCCTGCTCGGCACCCCCGCGTTCCGCTACCGCGGGACCGACGACCACGAGTACGGCGAGTTCCGGGAACTCGAACGCGCCGGCCTCGCCGAACAATTCGACGCCTACGACCGGATCCGCGACCGATCGCTCGCGATCCTCGCCGACGCCGACGCCGAACGACGCTGGCGAAAGCGACGGCGGGACTACGTCGGCGACCTCGTGAACCTGACCGACGTGCTCGTCGACGTCGCCGAATCCCGCGGCGCGATCGATCGACTCGAATCCTCGACGCGGCGATCGTTGCGGGCGCGATCGGCGATGACCTGACGATCGCCGCCGAATGCCGTCGAACCGCTCAGTCGTCGATCGCCGACCCGTACGCTAACCGGTTCCTACGGTCACTGCTGTCACTTTTCAGGGAACGATGTTCGGATCTCGAACCCGCCGCCCTCCCCGATCGCGACCGTCTGGTCGGTGCTTCTGTCGCGTCGCGTCCTCGCACTCGGTAATTTCTGACTGACTGTCATCGTCGTCGATAGCACCGTATTTACTGAATTTCGGGATATCGTATATGTCGTCCATACTTATCGGATCGATTCACGGACCACGTTCCATGGTCGGAACTGCAACGATCAGCATCGAACTCGAACTCGGGTGGGGACTCGTTCGGTTCGACAAGATGGACAAACTCAGCGACGATCGGACCGCGGAGACACGCTACCTGTCGCGCCTGCTCGATCGATGTGACGAGTACGACGTGCCGATCACCTTCGACGTGGTCGGCCACCTGTTTCACCAGGACTGCGACGGCGAGCACGGCGGCCCACACGACGACGACTGGTGGGACGCCGACCCTGGAACGTCGGTCTCTGCCGATCCCGAATTTTACGCCCCGGACCTGATCGACGACATCCGCTCCCGGGACGTCGATCACGAAATCTGTACCCACACCTACTCGCACGTGGAGTGTAACCGGGTCGAGCCACGAACCGTCCGGTGGGAACTCGATCGCGCACAGCGCGTCCACGACGCCCACGGCCTTCCCGAGAGCACGTCGATCGTTCCGCCTCGCCACAGCACGCCGCCCACAGACGCGCTCACCGACGCCGGTATTCGTGTAAAACGGGTCCCGCACTACGACGCTGAGGGTCAGCATCGCCCGTCGACGCGTGTCCAGAAACTGCACGAAATTCTCCTCGAATCGTACCCTGCGATCGAACCGGAACGCAACGACGGCGTGCTCGAAACGTACAGTCCGGAGTACACCACGCTCGCCGTCCCATTCCTCCAGACCGGGACGTATTCGCCACATCCGGTCTACCGATCGCTACCGGTGCGGGTGCGGCGGCGATTACACGAGCGGAAACTCCGACGCGGTCTCGCGGCCGCGGCCGACGACGATTCGTTCGTCCACTACTGGTGTCACCTGTACGACTTCGCGAACGAGCAACAGTGGCCACAGATCGAGTCGTTCGTTCGACACCTCGCCGAGCGACGCGACGCGGGTGCGATTCGGACCCTGACGATGCGTGAACTGCACGAGGATGCCATGTCTCGCCGCCGGTCCGCCTCGGGACGCGGGGACTGGACTGACGAGCACTCCCGGCCGACGCCACACGCAGAGCAGCCTCGCCAGCCCGATCCGGCGACGCTCAGCGATCCGATCGAGTCCGGACGATGAGCACTGACGACCTCCAGCTCGGCGTCTTGCTCGCCGAGCCAGCGATGGAACGGTGGGCCGCCGCCGCCGTCGAAGAGGCGGTCCGGACCGCCGATATTTCGGTCGAACAGGTGATTCTGCCCGTCGAGTCGGAGTCGGCCTCGTCTAACCGCTGGGAGCGGTACGCGACGTCCGTCCTGGAGTACGGCGCGTGGACGCCAGTCCTCGCCTGGCACCGGCTCGTGAACACGCCACCGTACCTCGAGAAAGTCCCGATCGACGACCTCTCGTGGCTCGACGGCGCCGAGCGAATTCGGACCCGGACCGAACCCGCCGACGGGATCGGCCAGCGGCTCCCCGCCTCGACGATCGATCGGATCGAGTCGGCGGGGATCGATCTCCTGTTCCGTCGCGGCTTCGGCATCCTCCAGGGCGACGTCCTGGCCGCGCCGACTCACGGGGTGCTCAGTTATCACCACGGGAACGTCCGGGAGTACCGGGGCCGTCCGCCCGGTGTCTGGGAGTTCGCGAACGACGAATCCACGGCCGGGATCACGCTCCAGCGCCTGACGCCGACGCTCGACGGCGGCGAGATCGTCGTCGAGAAGACGATCGACGTGGCGGACTGTCGAACGTGGCAGGCGGTCGAACGAACGTTGTTCGAGCACTCGACCGACATGCTGGCGACCGCGTGTACGCGGCTCACGGAGCCGACGTTCGAGGCGAGGACCCCCGACGACCTCGGGCCGCTGTACACCTGTCCCGGGGCGGTGGATACCGTCCGGATCGAACTCGAGAACGCGCGAGGAAAAGTGGCGAACGCGATCGAGGACTGATCGCCCGAGCCCGGCACGACGATCGATCGCTCGACGAACTGTCCTTGCCCGATCGCTCGACGTGCTGTCCGTCGCCCAATTACTCGAGGTAGCCGAGATCGGCGAGCCGTTTCTCCACGTCTTCGTCCGCCGTCTCGATCGCCTCGCGGCCGTCGAACCGGGGGTACTCTCTCGAACCGGGCGAGTCGACGGCAGGGAGCGGCGTGCCGTCCATCCGCTCGTCGACCGGGACGTCGAGCGTCGACAGCACGGTCGGTGCGACGTCGAAGAGGTGGGCGTTCCCGATGCCGCTGTCGGCGTCGATCGCCTCGCCCTGGAGCGCGATCGTCCCGTCGCGCTTGTGGTTCCAGGGCTCCGTCGGCGGCCCGAACTGCTCGTCGCGAAGGGTCGCCGAGAGGAAGTGATCGAAGTCGGCGGGAACCGTGACGACGTCGACGGCTCGATCGCTCTCCGGGCCGTCGAAGTACTCCTCGCGACGGGTGACCGTCTCGAAGACGGGATCGCCGTCGGGTGTCCTGACGCGCCGCAAGTCATCGATCAGCCGGTCGCGGACGGCCTCGTACTCCTCGGGCGGGACGACGCCCTCGGGGTCGCGCCCTGCGAGGTTGATGCGGACTCCGAGCTCGATCCGCGATCGCACGTACGCCCGCGAGGCGGGAAAGTCGACCTGCGTCGCGCCCGCGTTGACCAGTCCCGCCGGGACGTGTCTCGCGACGACGTCGTCGATTCCGAGCCGTTCGAGGACGGCCCCGACCCGCTGGCTCGTCAGCCCGACGCGGGCGGCAGTCGCCATCGCGCGTTCGGCGATCCCGGGATCCCGATCGGTGGCGTCCTCCCCGCGTTTCAGGTTGCCGTCGCGGATCGTCGCCCAGGTGGGCATTCCCTCGCCGCCGTCGACGGTCTCGACGTCCCCGCGCTCCCGGAGGAACTGGTTCGCGCGGAACTCGTAGCCGTCGTACGGTCCCATCCCGTGGTCGCTGGCGACGATCACCGTGTCCGGATCACACGTCTCGAGCGTCTCGGCGAGCTGGCGGTCGACCTCGCGGTAGATCGAATCGATCGCCGCGTCGTTGCCTGGGTCCTCGTGGAAGATCGAGTCGGTCGCCTGGAACTCGACGAACCCGAACTCGGGATCGAACCGATCGGCGAGGTAGCGAAACGCCTCGCCGCGCGTCCGCACGCAATCGATGTACGCCGTCCCGAGATCCTCGTCCTCGTCGGGGTAGACGCGGTACTCTCCGATCGCGTCCCGGACGTCCTCGAGCAGGCCGGCGGGATGGCACTCGGGATCCTCGGGGGCGGTGTATCCCGGAATCAGCGCGCCGTCGAACGATCGCGGCGGGTGCGTCACCGGGACGTTGACGACGACGCTCGTGAGCCCGTGGCGATCGAGCAGTTCCCACAGCGTTCGCTCGCGCACGTCGGTCGCGTTGACCACGTCCCAGTCGTACCCCTCGAACGTGAGAAAGCTGAAGACGCCGTGTTTCCCCGGATTCATCCCCGTGTACAGCGAGGGCCACGCCGAGGCCGTCCACGGGGGGATCTGGGACTCGAGCGGGCCGCCAGTGCCGTCCTCGTAGATCGATTCGAGTGTCGGGAGCTCGCCGGCCTCGAAGCGCGGCGCGATCACCCGCTCGCAGGCGGCGTCGATCCCGACCAGCAACGTCCGGAGGGAGGAATCACTCATCGCTGACAGGTCCTCCACGTCGACCCTTCGTTATGGTGCGGATTACGCGCGCGCGATCGATCTGCCCGTCGGCTGTCGCGTCCGCACGAACGCCACGGCCCCGTCACTTGACGGAGTTGTACAGCGACGCGATCGTCTGCATCCCCCACGAGCCGTACTCGATGCTGTAGTAGGTCCGGAGTTCCGGGTTAAACTTCGCCTTGTACCGGTTGATCCGGGGGGTGTCCGCGCCGATCAGGTCGTAGGCCTTGATGCCGCGATCGAGTCCGTCGGACATGACCGCCCAGTCGAGCAGGTCGTTGGTCGGAAGGTCCACGTCCGCGTCGGTGCGGACGCCGCCGAGCCACCGGCCGGTCGTGTCACCGTACTCCAGGGCCAGGATGCCGCCGACGAACTCGCCGTCGACCCGGAGCGTGTACGGCCGGACCGCGCCGTTCGCGGTTCGATCGGCGAGGTCCAGGACGAACGATTCGGCGACGCCGAAGTCGATCCCCTGGGATTCGTACCGCCGCCGGACCTGGTCGACGATGAGCCGGATCTCCTCGTCGCCGCCGACCTCGATCTCGTGGGCGTCGTCGTCGGCGTTCGTGACGTTGTTCCGGGCGTCGCTGCTGAACGTCATCAGGAGGTCGTCCTCGTCCGGTGAGAGGTCGACGACGTACGTGTACTCCGGCGACACGTCGTACCCGTTCCACTTGAACGGCCGCGAATCCGCGAACGCCGTGCTGGTCCGCAGGTGCGCGTACCGCGGCGCGAGTTCCGACTCGATCCAGTCGAAACAGCCCTCGACGAACCGTTCCTGGCGCTTGTCCCGCTTGCGCTGTTTCAGCTTCCCCATGTTCAGGAACGCGGGCCCGAGGTACGGCACCCGAAGATGCGGCGGCGGCGAGAATACCGTCGTGACGAATCCCTTCTTGATTTCGAACACGGGAAAGAGGCCGACCGGTTCCTGCCCTTTGAACCCGATCAACGGGTGCAACGTCGCGCCGGCGTGCTCGGCCTGTACCTCGAGTGCCTCGTACTCGTGACACAGCGTCCCCTGGGGCGATCGCTCGACGTAGCCGTTCCACCGATCGCGGTCCTCGTCCGTGGCGAGGCGGACGTCGATGCTCATGCGGCCGATCCCTCCACAGCAGTGGATAGATCGGTCGGTACTCGGTATTCCATACGAATTCGATCGGGTCAGACGTACTTTGTAAGCGATCTGTTTCCACCGTCTCGTGCGGTGGGCGCAGATGCCGCCGATCCTCGTCGACCGGAAGATGCGGGATAGGGTCGCGTTACGATCGGGAACGGTCCGCCTATAGGCCGAATGGCCGACGAATCTGCGAAGGGGCGAGTTTCCTGTCTCCTGATCGAACCGGCCCGAGTCGCTGGTCTGACCGGTCTCGATGGCTGACTCGCGCCGTGACTCTTGCTCGTAAACTGATCAATAACAAAGCCCGTACTGCGGGTCAATCCGGTAGTTATGGAAACCGAAGAAATAACGCTCGACGAGTGGGAACGTGCCCTCCCGGCGTCGGGAACCGAGGTATTCCACGTACCCGCGGCGCTTTCCGTCGTCGAGAACCACACCGACGGAGACCTACGCCTGTTTGCTGGCTACAAGGGCCAGCAACCCGTCGCGTTGCTTCCGGTCTTCGTCAGTGAGCGATCGCTCGGTGCTCGAACGGTGGGCAAGACGGTCTTCTCGCCGCCGCTCGGTCTCGGAATCCCTCGACTCGGTCCCGTCATCGATCCGATGAGCCCGAAGCGACGAAAGCGAGAGCGGATCAACGGGGAGTTTGCGACCAGTGTGCTGGACTCGCTCGACGTTGATCGGCGAACGACGCTGTTCCGGATGGTGACCCCTCTCGACGATTCCGATCCGCGACCGTACCGGTGGAACGGGCTGAACGTGACCCCGGAGTTCACCTACGTCGTCGACGTTTCGACGGGAGATCTCGAGGACGTGATGGGATCGTTCAGCAAGAGTCTCCGCAACGAAATGCGGCGCTGGGAGGAACTGGACTTGTCAATCGAGTGTGAGGGGATCGACGCTGCTCTCCGGGTGTACGAGGACGTCGTCGACCAGTACGCCGAATTCGACGAGTCTGCTCCGATGACCCGATCGTTCCTCCGCGAGTTCCTGACCGAACTGCCCGACGATCGGTGGCGGGTTTACGTCGCCCGGACGCCGGACGGCGAGTACGCGAGCGGCATCATCACGCTGTTCTCGGACGACATCGCGTACTACTGGCAGGGCGGTGTCGCCGCGTCGTACGAGAGTGTGAGCGTCAACAATCTCCTTCACCGGGCCATTCTCGAGGATCTCCTTTCGGATCCGGCGCTCGACACGATAACTGGCTACGATCTCGTCGGCGCGAACACCGAACGGCTCTGTGATTACAAGGGGAAGTTCAACGGTGAGTTGCGCCAGTACTACGTCGTCGAGTCTGCGGGACTCGAAATGCAACTGGCGAAATCAGCGTATCGGACCGTTTCTGGATCATTGACCAAGGGGTGAACGATGACTACTGCACATTCGGTCCTCCGGTCCGTCCCCGTTCTCTGTGGTGGGCCTGCCCGCCATCTCGAGACGGGGATTCCCGACACCTTTCACGTTGTCGTCTCAGTGATCGCTCGTCGAGTCCGGACAGAGATTCACACCGTGACCCGTGGTCGCTGTCATCTGGTGATGAGTGATGGCTGATACGACTGCTGATTTACGACTTCTCGCCGCCGTAACACTCCTGGCGACGTTGCTCTTAACTACGGGCGTTGCTGACGATTCCGTGCTCCGTATCGTGATTGGCGTTCCCTTTCTCGTTTTGGTGCCAGGATACGCGATTCTAGCTGCGTGTGTTCCGTCCGCTGGCCCGAGAGTCGATACGAACGCTCGACCGGATGGCGTGAACAGTCGACTAAGACGGCGACTTTCCGGTCTGGAGTGGTGGGCGATTTCGATCGCGATCAGCCTGCTCGTTGTTCCGGGTATCGTTGCGGCTCTCATCGTGGCACCCGTCGAGTACGGCACAGCGTCACTTGGCGGTCTGATCGGGTTCGTCTCGGGGGCAGCACTCGCGATCGCATCCATTCGGCGTAGCGGACTGCCGCCAGAAACGCGCTACCACGCGTCCCCTCGCGAGTGGGTCCGAGGTGTCGTCGACGGCGTCACGATAACCACGACTACCGATGCCGCGCTGACGGTTGGCCTCGCCGTGGCCGTGCTTCTTGTCCTCGGGAGCGGCGCCTACGCCATCGACGCCGGGCAACAGGGGACGGACCACACCGAACTGTATCTATTGACTGAAAACGAGTCGGGCGAGTACGTCGCTTCGGGGTATCCCGAGGTGGTCGACCCCGACGAGTCGATCCCGATCGCGATCGGGATCGGAAACGAGGAGGGGACGAACGTGGAGTACACCGTCGTCGTTCAGCAACAGCGACTCGAGGATGGCGAGATCGTCGACCGAACCCGACTCGATACGTTCGAGACGAGTGTCTCCGCCGGCTCTACTGCCGTCGCCGATCGATCCGTGACGCCGACCGGGGAGCCAGGTGAATCCGTTCGAATCGTGGTCCTCCTCTACGACGATGGGACTCCGGAAACGGCCACGACCGACAACGCCTACCGGTATACACAGTTTGGGACGACGATCGCCGAAGACGGTGATGACGACATGGGTGTTGGTGATGAGGACGGCGACAGTGACGGCGACGATGAGGAGGACGACGATGGCGATAGCGTCGGTGGAGGTGACAGCGATGAGGACGACGGTGACGAGAGTACCGACGACAGTGACGGTGAAGACGGAGACAGCAGTGACGACGAAGATACTGAGGGTGGGGACGGCAGTGTAGACGGTGATGGCGGCGATGACGAGGTCAGCAGTGGGGAAAACGACAGCGACGACGGCACCGTTAGTTTCTGAGCCATTCATCGTTCTCGAACGACTCACCAGCGTGGGTCTCGCCGGTTGGGGACTACGACGCCGACGCGTCGATCCGGTGGAGTCCTATCGATTCGATCGCATCGTGAGTCTCCGAAGTCACTTTTGTGTACTCTGTCGACTTCGTGACTGATGATCAGTCGAGTTGCAGAAGGATTACCGTCGTATGTCGAACCGGGAATTACGATTACGGTCACTACGGCTTCGATCGATTCAGGCACGATCCGATCACTCCCGAGTTCTCGAACTGACACGTCCGGAACCGACGCTGGCCTCTGGTGGTAGACGGGTTATCAACTGACTCGGCTTCGTCTCTTTTCGCATTCTGGAGCGGTAATGGGCGTACTTTCGTCGCTGGAGTGAGCCGAAGAACGGGCGACTGTCGGCCCGGTTTGGGGCCGGTGTGCCATTAAGAGCCGCTTCGCCAGACAATCCGATCCTGACCGTCAGTATAGACGATCGTATCTTCCTCGTTGGGACCGGGTAACGGCCCGTAGACGTGATATTGCCTGTCTTCGTGGGTGACGTAGTACGAACCGTGTTCCGTTTGAGCGTAGCCGCGGTACACTACCAGTTCCTCGCCAGAAACGGTCGTCCCGCGTTCGGCGTAGCTCGTCGAGTAGGACGTCGCCGGCTGCTCGTAATGGCGGTTGAGCATCTGGTAGGCGACGTGGTCTGCAACGATCGTGGCCTCGTCACCGGCATGAGCGACGGTGAATTCGTACGTCCGTTCCTCCTCTGGCGTCGTCGCCAGTCGATCGGCCCCGGGCGAGTCGTCGAATACCGGTCCATCGACCGCACCTGCGCCGTTGCCGATCATCAGGGCCGTGTACGGAGCGATCACGAGTGTGAAGACGACGAGCGCGACCGTTATCGATCGCGTTCGGCGTTGAGTTGCCGTTAGAATGGTGACGAGGGCGGGAGCCGCAAGCAGTGCTAGAATCACGTAGAGGAAGATCTGCCACCGATCGGGCAGGAACGTACTTACGCCCAGGAGAGGGAGCAGGTAGACGAAAACACACGCAACCGTCGTCCCGGCTCCGAGTCCGAGGACGACCCGGTTCGTCTCGCCCTCGTTCCGATCCATCCAGTAGATACTCCCGGCTAGTGCGAGTGCGAGCAATAGCGCCGATCCGGCGACGTGGAAGACGGACATCGCGTCGGCGCCCGCAATCGCTACGTACTCTCCGGGAGGGAGCTTCGATGCGGGTCGACCGCTCGTTCCCTCGAGGACGGTTCCGAGATGTTCGATCATGACACTGCCCACGACGACGAGGAAACTCGAGGAGTCGCCCTCCGGGCCGCTGTAATCCGTGACGGCCGTCTGGAGGACGAACGACGCGACGAGGACCGACAGCACTGTGAGTCCGCGACGGGTGACGTTGGCATCCCAGAAGACGTTCGCACAGACATATGTGCCGACGACGACGAGTGCGACGAACAGGCTCAACTGGTGCGTGGCGACGAGGCCAGCGAGAAAGAGACCGAAGAGTCCGAGAAATCGCGTCCGGCCAGTATCGAGGTACCGTTCGGCGTACAACAGCAGAAACCCGAACAGGACGACGCCGATAGAGGTCGGCGTCGTGTGGATCGCGTTGAAGATCGTCCGGTCAGCAATAACGACGAGCAAGCCTCCGACGAGCGCGACCGTTTCTCCCCATACGGGTTCGAGAAACAGGTACACGACGGCAACGAGCAACAACGTTGTCGTCACTGTCACGAGTAGGAACGCCGCCTGGCGGACGTCCACTCCGAGCACGGTGACGCCGCTCGCGGTCAGCAGGTGGTACACTGGTGCGTACCAGTATTTCGACGTTGCGAGCGGGGCCATGGAACCGCTGGTAGCGATCGCGTCCGCCGCCCTGTTGTGAAACAGGGCGTCCATGCCGATCTGGACGGCACTCGCGTAGTAGATCAGTCCCCGGTGAATCACGCCGGTCAGGACAACGAGTCCGAGGTTCGTCCTGGTCGAGTCCAGAACGACGATCGACAGGGCGACGAGTAGGTACAGCGCCAAAAGCAGCCCATGAACCCCCAGCGTTCGCTCGAAGCCGTTGGCGGCGAAGGCGGCGATGGCACCCGACATGACGACACAGTAACAGATCAGAATCGGTCTTGGGTCGCGAACGCGACTGTACCGGGGTAGTTCCTCGTTTCGCAGCAGGTACCCGACAGCGGTTCCAAGCAACATCAGCGGCGGCATCACGCGCGTGAACGGGTTCGAAACGAAAAGCGAGACGACGACGCCGACGACCCCTGCGGCCGTCGCGCTCGCGACGACGAAATTGGGGGATCCGATGAATCTGCGAACGTTATAGTACATTCACAGCCGTGGATCAGTTACGTCGAGTGATTGTTATGGGCTATGTTCCGGTCGGCGGGCCGCGTCAGGAGTTACTTTCCCGATTTGCGTCGGTCGATCCGTTTCCCCACAGTCACGAGAGCGGCGCCCGTCGTACTTGGATCAGGGCCGTGGCCGATCCCGCTCGATCGCCGTACATCGAGTCCTGAATGCCCCTCCTCGCCAGTTTCCGATCGTTCTCTGCGATCGATCGTCGATCACCAATCGACTATCTTTCGCCTTCGGCGACGAAGGCGATGCATTACGAAGTACGATCCACAGGAACGGGAAATTACAGTCGACAACGGGGCAGGTGGTCCAGCGGAAGGACGCTCCTGGATGCGGGTTCCTCGCTCGGGAGAAGCCGGTGGTTCGAATCCACCCCTGTCCATTCTCCTCGTTCTTGGCCGATCGTCCCCCGGAATTATGCGTCTCGAACCCGGTCGTCCGTGATAGGGTTATCAGTTGAAATCGTCGGGAACGATGCGGTCCTGGTCGGCGTAGACGTGCGCGGATCCCGCGTCGAATCTGAGGTCGGTCACCGATCCGGAGAAGCGGAACCGCTGGACGTCGCGCTCGATCGATCCCTCGACCGTTCCGGAGTCTACCGTGACGACGTCGTCGATATCGTCCCAGACGGCCGGTTCGATGATTCCGTCGACGGTAACTTCGTACGTCGCGGGTGAGCCATTGCCGACCAGCGTCAGCACTCGCGGTAGTGCGTCGCCGAAGTCGTCGGTGTCGATCTCCTCACCGTCGACGAGGACGCGCGCATCACCTTCGACGGTGACGTTCTCGAGTTCCCCGTCGAACGCGAATGCGTCGCGCCAACCGGTCACCGCACCGCTGACATGGTCGTCGTCGACCTGGATGTCGTCGTCGATCGACGCGGCGCGGTAGGTCGTCGCCTCGACGTCACCGGTAACGTCGAACTCGTACCGACTTTCGCCGGTCGTCCCGACACCGTCGATCAGGAGTGTGCGTTCGAGGCCGGTGTCCCCGCCCGTCGCCTCGATCACCTCGTCCGGTGACAGTGCTTCCCCGTCGAGTTCGACCCACATGACGTCGGGATTGTCGATGGTGATCGAGGTGACCGCACCGTCGATACGGAACGCGTCGCCGAACCCGTTGCCAGTGAGGCCTTCGACGTAGCTCGTCCCGTCCTCGACGTCGATCGTGTCGTTTGCGCCGCCCTCGATCGGGTAGCCGGACGGACTCTCGTAGGGTGCAGCGGTCCGTTCGACGTCGCCGTCGACGGCGAACGAGTAGGTGTCGTTGTAGGCGTCGGACGAGGTGACGAATGCGAGGAGGTGCGAACCGTCCGAGTCCTCAGAACTGTCCCCCGTCGAACCGGTGGTTCCGTCCGTCCCGGCCCCGGATGCGGCCTGTTCGGCGCTCGTCGGACAGCCCTCGGGAACGAATCGCTCCGGTTTTCCTGCCGAGGTGCCGTGGATTTCGGTCGTGCTCGAACGAAGTTCGACGCCCTCGAAGCAGGTGTTCTCGACGGTAACTTCGGCGTACCGCATCTTGTCGTACGTTGACCCGGACCCGCCTACCGTGATCGCTCGCTCTGGATTGTCCATCCCTCCGATGTGCGAGTCTATGATCTGCCCGTGCTCGAAGTACATCCAGAATCCACGGTGTGGACCGCCCCACGAACAACAGTTGACGAGTTTCGACCCGTCGGATCCCAGTCGAAAGTTCGCAGCTGTGTTGTTGCCCGAGTACGAGTCGTAAACGTGGATTTCGCCTCCCTGGCCGTTCACGGCCGTATCGTGGCCCGGTTCGGAGGCATAGAGGCCGTTATCGGTGTAGCCCTCGATGTAGACGTTGCGCATCTCGATTGTTCCGGAGTGTGACGGGTAGACGAAGATGCTGGCGAACCCGTCCTTGTGACTGGTTCCATCATCGCCGTCCCCGAGATAGACGTTCTCAATGACCGACGTTCCGTTGCCGCTGTCGACGCAGCCGATGTGGTAGTTTCTGGACGACGAATTCCTCGTTCCAGCTCCCTTGAACCCGACGTTCCGGATAGTCCAGTTCGTTGCCGTCGCGTCGATATGGGCGTTGGCACCATCAGCCGTGATATCGATGAGGTAGTTTTCGAACGTTTCGCCGTCGCTGAGCGAATACGTCCATTTCTCTCCCGCTCCGACGGTAATCGTCTCGTACTCTTCAGCCCGCACAGATCCACTCGCACCCTCCAGGAGTGCCAATGAACCCAGGGCTGTACCTGCTCCTGCCAGATATGTTCGTCTATTTAGCAATCCGGTATCGTCTTCCCTGACACTTCTATCGTCTGCCATCGCTCCTAGAGTACGAAAAACAGGTAATGGAGATGGGGGTTCATCTGTGCGTGTTATAATAGGCAGTGTGAAAATCAGTAAATAATGAAAATCAGGTTACAACTATCATAAACGGATATTGTCGCGATTTTTGCCATGGTCGCTCAATCTAGTCGGGGAGGCCCGATGCGCCCGCCGAACGAACTTCCGGTCTCCGTTCTTCGACCGATGCATCCCGGTCCCCGAACGCGAGAATCTATCACCACCGGGGCACCGGACGTGACGACTTCCCTTCGGTAGCGAGGCCGAAATAGCACTTTGCTACCGGTGTGGAAATCTGGTGATAACTAATTGTACGGGGACGTTCCTGAATTGTGAGTCCCAGATGATGGTTGATGACGGAGATGCTGTTAGGATATGCCCGGTTCCGAGTCCCGGTCCGTTCACTCTGCATCCGTCTGCCTCCCTGAGAACCCAGGGTGATACGCTGTCGTGTGTAACGGACCCCGATGAGCAGGCGAGCGGAGACTGGTGGGTGCGGACCTCGGGTATCGAACGGAGAGCCACAGTCGACAGTCGAACCACACGATGAGTCGTACCGGTCAGTTGATTTCGCGGTTCAAGTTCGAGTTCGTCGGGCGAGTCGCTGCGATCGTCTCGAGTGGACTGTTGATGGTCGTGCTCGCGAGACTCCTCGGACCGGACGAGTACGGACTGCTGTTTCTCGCGGTCGCGATTTTTGGCGTTCTCGGTGTCTTCAGTAAACTCGGAATTTCCAACTCGTGTGCCCGATACGTCGCCGAATACAAGGAGCAGGACTCGACGCAGATTCCGCACATTCTGCGCGTCGCACTGGCATTCAATCTGGTGACTATCGTCGTGGTCTGTTTGGCTGTGCTACTCGGACATCACAAACTGGCGGGCGTCCTCGACGAACCGGCCCTGGTGCCGTTTCTGCTGGTGGGAGTGCTCTACCTCGCCTTTGAGTCGCTTTCGGCACTCGCTCGCGGGGTCCTGCAGGGATACGAAGAGATCGAACTGGCAGCGGCGGTTCACGCGATCGGACGGGTCACTCGGCTCGTGTTCGCCGTGGGATTCGTCGTTATCGGGTTCGGCGCACTCGGCGCGCTCGTCGGCTACATACTCAGCGTCGTCGTCTCGTCGCTACTCGGTCTGTGGTTCGTTTATCGCCGACTGTATCGGGTGCTCGAGGTCGCACCGGCGATCGAGGCCGGACTCCGTCGCCGAATCGGTGAGTACACGGTACCGCTGACGGCGACCAGCACGGCGAACGTGATCGACAAGCGGATAGACACCGTCCTCGTCGGATTCTTCCTCACCCCCGTCGCCGTCTCGTATTACGTGGTTAGCAAGCAGATCGTCGAGTTCCTCGAGACGCCCGTTTCGGCACTCGGGTTTACCCTCTCACCGTCGTTCGGCGCTCAGAAGGCGGACGGCAACGTGAATCAAGCGGCCCGGATTTACGAGGCGGCACTTACACACTCGCTGTTGTTATACGTGCCGGCAGCAGCGGGAATCGTTCTGGTCGCCGAACCGACGATCGAACTGGTATTCGGTGACGACTATGGGGGAGCGACTCCCGTCTTGCAGGTGCTCTCCATGTACGTCGTTCTCCAGTCGATCACGAAACTCACCAGCAACGCGCTGGACTTCCTCGGGCGTGCGAGAGCGCGGGCGATCGTGAAGGGAATGACGGCAGCGTTGAACGTCTGTCTCAACGTACTGTTGATTCCGCGTATCGGTGTCGTCGGTGCGGCGATCGCGACAGTCGTATCGTACTCGCTGTACACCGGTTCGAATCTCGTCATCATTCACCAAGAGTTCGGGCTACGAATCGGGCTGTTGGTGCGTCGAATCGCGACTATCGTCGGTGTGACACTGACGATGACGATCCTCCTCGTCCCGGCCAATGGTCACGTCGATGGATGGCTATCACTCGCTGCCGTCGTCTCGTTGGGCGTTATCGTCTGGACTGCCCTCTCGGTCGTGACCGGACTGATCGACCTGAATCAATTGAGGATGTCAGTATGAAATATCCAGCCAACCACGAACGACAACTTTCGGCACTGAGCGACAGCATCACGCTGGTCTGTCCTGACTGTGCACGACCGTTCCCACCTGACCGCCTGCACTGTCGGAACTGTGATGTCATGGCCGTCGAACGAGATGGGATCGTCTCGTTCCAGCCAAAAGAGAACCGAACATCTCAGCGTCTATCAGATCACGAACTAGACGAGCTCGTAGAGGCTGTAGCGAATCAGTCAACCCGGAACGCTGCCGGCGCTATTTTGGCTGAAAACGAACACCGGACGGAGATTCTCACGGAGCTATTCGACGTACAACAGGAACTCTGGCAGCCGCTCGTTGCGAACCACATCGGTGGTCGTTGTCTGGATCTACACACAGGCTACGGTCGCAGGTCCGTGGTACTCTCCGAACTCGCAGATTCAATATTTGCCGTCGATCCATCCCTGGCGAAACTCCGAGTGGCTGCCAAACGCGATGATTACGCCAGTTCCGATCGAATCGTCCCGATTCATACCACCGACGAACGATTGCCATTCCGGAACGACTGGTTCGATACGATCGTTGCCGATCTCACTGGAAATACTGCTATCGAACCGACACTGGATCGTCTGAAGAGGTATCTTACTGACGATGGTTCGTTGATCTTTATGGCTGACGGTTGGCCTCGTAGTGCTGGACTCACGTCTCTCTTCGGTTTAGACGGGAGCGATTCAACTGAGACTGCTGACTTACTGCCGGGAACGGCCGCGGGCTACCGATCAATAGCACAAACGGCCGGATTTGACGACGTATCCGTCTACGCGCTGTTTCCAACTGCTTCCCGACCGCTATACGCTTTCGACGTCGAGTGTGAGCAAGCTATTCCGAAAATTTTCGAATCCTACGCCAACGAAAACGGATTCGTCGGTGACTGTATAAAGGAAGCGATGAATGTTCTCAATAGTAGTGGGATCCTGAAGCGGTGCTATCCGTCTCTCCTCGTTGTTTGTTCGAACGAGTCCGACGAGCCATCGTTCCAGTTCACGAATCCGCTCGTTATTTCGGGTCGTACCCGCTCGGTCGTTCTTGAACTTGATTCGAGCGGAGTGAACGAAATATATAAGATTCCGAATAGTAGTGTGCACGAACCGTTTACCGCTCGGGAAAATCACATCACATCTTCGCTATGCGAAACCGATGAAGAGATCGTTGCCACGATTCCTGGCGGAGAAGCGATCGATTCCCGCCTTGGACAGGCCAGAAAGGTTACCCCAGCCACGGGTCAACCGCTCGACGAAGAGATTGGACGTGACCCCGAGTCATTCGAACGCGTTCTTGAGATCGGGTTCGACTGGTTGATCGATTTCCAGCGGACGTTCGGGAGTGAACCGACGATCAAAACTCCTGCAGAGGTACGTAACAGTTTGCAGTTTCAGCCGTTGAACGTCGACCCTCCCGCGGTTGACAGCCCGGTAAAAACGTTTACAACGCCCGTCCACGGAGACTTCATGTCTAGTAATATTTACTACGAGGATGGGACGATTACCGCAGTTATCGACTGGGAGTACGGTGCGTTTGGCGAGTCACCAGTCGTCGATGCGGGTCATCTTTTATTCAATACAGCTGCTTGGATCGACGGCGACTTCGCCGAAAATGTTCGTACTGTTCTGTGCGGTCGAAACGAATATGCCGAACGCGCTCGAGCGTGCGTCCGTAGCTACTGCGAAGCAGTCGGACTTCCGTATCGGACGTTCGAACTATATCTTCCGTCCGCGTATCTTCATCAACTGACTGTCGATTGGCAGTACAACTCTGTGAGCACGTGTACAACTCGAACGGAAGCCCATGCACGGCGCATTCAAACCATCGTTGAGACAATCGACGACATGAAGATCTCGAAGTAGTGCTGGGCTGACTGGTAGACCTGTCTCAGTGGGGAATCGACCTATCGAACGGGCACAGGGCCATCGCGGTTGTCTGCGAACAGATGCGCAGCCTGATCGATCGATCGCGTCGAACCAGATATTGATCGAATAAGCGGGATACGGTAGATCCTAATTCGTTTCACATCGATCGGTACGTCCGGTCGAACGGTTCGTGGTGTTGCTGGTCAGAACCGACGGTAGCGGGATCGACTCCCATGTCAACGCGGATTTTAGATGGATCGGTACGTGTTCCGTTTGGTTCGGTATGAACCAGATAACAAATTCGTTGATTCGACCAGTATTCACTCAAGATACGGTGGCTGTCAGCATGAGATACCTGTTCTTCACCAATACGCCGGCGCACGTCCATCTGTACAAGCACGCGATTCGAGAACTCGAGGCGCGTGGCCACGACACGCTCGTACTCGCGCGGGATTATACCTGCACGATCGACCTGCTCGAGTGGTACGACCTGTCGTACGAGATCTACGGCTACTGTGATACCTCGAAGAGTTCACTGCTGAGTCGACTGCCGATACACTACGTCCGAGCGATCAGGGCGGCGAGACGGTTCGACCCGGATCTCGTTTTCGGAATGGGCAGCTATGCGGCACACACGGGGGCTGTAAGCCGAACGCCGACGGTTCTGCTGATCGACTCCGAACCGGCGTCGTTCGATCATACAGTCTCGACGCCGTTCGCCCGGGCCGTACTCACGCCCAACACGTTCCGAAAAGATCTCGGAGAGAACCATTACGTGTTCCCCGGCTTCAAAGAGTGTGCGTACCTCCACCCGGCGGTTTACACGACTGATCGCTCCATTCGTGACCGGCTCGGTATCGACGCGGACGAACCGTACGTAATCCTCCGGTTCAACGCGTTCGGCTCTCAACACGACGTCGGCAAGAAGGGGATTACTGGCGATCAACGCCGGCGTCTCATCGACCGTCTCAGTGAAGACGCGACGGTACTCATCTCCGACGAAGGTAATGATCTTTCGCTCGAGACGGTTCCTGCTCGGCCGTTCGACCTTCACCCTGCACTGATACACGACGCGCTTTCGGAGGCCGAACTGCTGGTCGCCGATACCCAGACGATGGTTACCGAGGCGGCGCTCCTCGGCACGCCGGCGATCCGGTCCAATTCGTTCGTGGGCGAGACCGACATGGGCAACTTCGTCGAACTGGAGAACCAGGGATTGATTCACAATCTCTCACACTTCGAGGAGGTTCTCGAACGATCGAGTTCGTTACTTCGTGAAGACGGGATCCAGGAAACGTGGCAGCGACGACGGAACGAGTATCTCTCGGACAAGGCGAATCTCACCGACGTGATCGTGGACGTCGCGCTTTCGTGCGGTCACGTCGACGAACTCGATTCGCTCTCACAGTTCGAACGGTCGTCGTCTGCCAAACCGACAGCTACTGTGAGTATCGACGGAGATTGATCGCCATCGGTAGCGGGATCGGTTCGCGCAGATGCGTCGCCCGCCAGCGGATCCAACTGTGGTAGACCGGTCGTATCGACGTTTACACTGCGGTCGCCTTCCGGCACCGTATCCGTCTTCTCACGGCACTCTCCCGCTCGATAGAACGGTGTACAAGATGCAATTTCGTCCGTCTATGGTTTTCCTATCCAGCTAATTGTGGGCATAACGATGTGTAATCTCCTGATAGTCTTGTCCGGAAGAACGACCACTAGTATGATAAGACATCTACTGGAACGAGTCGACGAGACGGAATTTAGAGCGTCCGCGATCGTGATCGCGATCGCGGTGAGTATCGTTATCGGAACATCAATCGGTGCGACAGGAATCGCCGCAGGGGCCGTCCAACCGGACGAACCGAACGGATACGCCGTGACACAGGGCGAAGAGTGTGTCGCTGTCGAACCGCTCGGAAACGGCACGCAGTCCGTCGAAGCGTTCTACGACTACCGAACGCCGGAGACGTCCCCAAGTAACTACACCTACAGCTCTCACGGTACCACACAGTTGCAAGCAGACGATACGAGCAATCTGTTCCTGTACGAGGGGACGGAGGGCCTCAGTCTCGTACTCGTTCACGACCAGTACGACGGGGATTCCCCTGGCGGAGCAGCGACGATGCAGTTCGACGAACTGCCAGAGGAGGGCGAGTGGGTGGTCGAAGACGACAATTACAGCGACGACATCCAGGGCGGGCCTGACGACGTGTTCGAGCACAACGACACGTCGAGTCGCATCACGTGGGCCTGGGCGGACAACCGTACAGATGGCGCTGTTTTCCAGGGCGGCCTGGACGAGGAGTTCTCGATTGCGATCGACCCCGCGTTCAACGACGAGGCTGATTTCCGGGAGAATCCCGGTTCGATCACCGACTGGGACGTTCTATCGGCGACCGAGACTGGCTACGAGCGAACGTCGCTCGATCTCGACGAACCAGTGACGATTCAGTCCGGCGACTGCGTCTCGATCGGAGTTACGGACCTCTCCACGACAGAAACGGTGACCGCCGGTGAGTCGACCACGATCGAGACGACCGTGGAGAACGACGGTGCGCTTCCAGCGTCCCAGAACGTCACGATCACCGTTGACGGCGAGGCGGTCGACGAGCACGAGGTGACTCTTGAACCCGGAAACACGACGACCGTTTCGTCAACTGCTGTGTTCGACGAGCCGGGAACGTACACCGTCGAAGCGAATAACGAGACCACGACAGTGGGAGTCGAAGCTGCCGAGAGTAGTGACACGAACGTCGAGACCGATTCACTATCTGGATTCGGGATCGTTGTAACGCTGATCGCAGCTTCGGTCGTGCTGGTGGTGCGTCTCCGCTCGTAATCTCGTTTCGACGCTGTGAGAACACGAATCGATCGCCCGCACTTTCTGTTCTTGATCCGTCGTGATAGGCTGGACGACCGTTTGACCAGCCGTTACCATCTGGCAGGGAAAGCGGCCGAGTCGGCGAGTTATCGGTGACCCCGCCCACGGACCGACGACCACAGCCACCCGATCCCGAGCACGCTAGCGAGGGCGACCATGGCACCGATGCCGAAAACGGCCGCCGAGTATCCGGATTCCGATCGCTCAGCGACGCTGACCGCCGACAGCGACGTCACGTCCGCGGTGAATCGGTACGTCTCGTCTGACTCGTCTTGGAGGGTCGTCGGCGCTTCGGTCCAGCCGTCATCCGATCGCTCGTAAAGCGCGACCGCATCCGGTTCGAGACCGTAATCGTTGAGTGTCGCCGCGTCGACGGTAAACGTCGCCGTTCCTGAGACGTCCGTAGCTCGCGACTCACTCGTTACGGACAGGTGGGAGAGGGCGTCGCCGCCATCAGGTGACGATTCGATGCCGTCGGGGCGCTGAGTATCGAAGACGAGCGTCGCGTCACCGTCGATACCCGTCACGTCCAATCGTTCGAACCGGACGCCGTTAGATTCGGTCTGAGGACGGATCGAAACCGCGTTGTCTGGATCGGCGTTCAGGATCCTCGCTTCACTCCCGGTTTCCGTCGGACTGGTCGTCACGAATGGATCGTCACACGTACCGGTGCGTAGCGTCACCGGTTCCTCGAGATCGAGGTCCGTCCGGTCGGGTGAGTCGGAGTCGCCCGAGAGATACTCCCAGTCCGAGATTCCGCCGCCGTCGTGGAAGTTCGGATCGTAAAAATCCTCGTCGGGATCGGCGAACGTCGCGTTCTCGTTGAATCCCGGATGAACCGTTATCGCGAACTCATCGTCCAGGCCACCCCGGATCGCACCGCCGTCGGTTCGTCCGTCCGACCAGATCCAGTCGGCGGCGATCCAGCCGTCGCCACGATGCCACTCGGCCATGTTCGATTCGCCCGTATACAGATCGTCCTGGACGACCCACTCCGTGGCAGATGGGACTCCGGTGACGTTGAGACTCGCGAGCCCGCCCCGCGTATCCCCACCGAGATGATCATTGACCATTACGAGACTGAGACCGTCCGGGCCCTCGTGGAGGAAGAGGATACTCGTATCGTCTTCCTGGAGGTGTGTGGTCCCGTAGGAACTGTAGAGTCGCTCGACCTCCGGCGGATGCGTTTCGTGATTCCGGTAGTCGTAGAACGACTCCACCGTCTCCCCGGATTCGATCGGCTCGATCGGCTGGCATCGGTCTCCCTGTTCGAGGACGTACGAATCGGCGTCTTGGGCGGACGCCGACTGGGAGAACGCGACGGTGCTTGCGCTGCTGAGCAGACTGCACACGATGATCAGTGTGAGTATGAGACGAGCGTTCATAGAGGGGGCTGATGGTATCGTTCGTTCATTGGTTCCGGTTGTCGAGTGCCGCCTGTCGTGTTCTGGAATCCGGTTCACTGGCGAGGATCGTACAGAGCCGTCGCGGCGTCCCGACCCATGCGCCGCGATCGAGCGCCTGCTCGACGAGCCACCGGTAGAGCGTCCGGTAGCCGGGGAACTCCCGTTCGTCGAAATAGCGCGGATGCCAGAGCGCCGTCATCACGGCGTCGTTGGCCGCGGCTTCGTCGAGCAACTCCTCGCACCTGTTGCGGGCGGCGTCGAAGTCGGTGCCCGGATCAGGGAGGGCCTGTTCCATGATCGTCAGCGGAAACACCCGGAACTCGTCGCCGAACGGTCGGATCGGCCGGTACCCCGTCGTGAACCCACATTCCGTCCCCGACCCGAGGCTCGAATCGTACCGGAGGCCGATCGATCGGTAGTGGTGCCACGTCTCCGGGACGGACAGCCTGAGATGATGCTGTCGGCCGCCCGCGACTGGACCGTCGAGTACCGACTCCAGGATCGCCTTCTCCTCGCGTAACCGGTCCCGATCGTCGGCGGTGTGGTAGGAGCCGTGGAGGCCGACCTCCCAGCCGCCGTTCGCGAGGTCCCGGATCACGTCGGCCATCTCGGGCGCGGTCACGTCGTATCGACCGAGGTGTTCGATCCAGTTCGGCGCCGAGAACCAGTCGCGCGCCGGCCGATCGGCGAGGAGGTGCTGTTCGTTCAGGAAGTAGCAGGCCGATCGGACGCCGAGATCCTCCTCCAGGGCCATGAGCTCCTCGAACTGCCAGTACGGGTTCGAGGAGGAGAGGGCCGTTCGGAGGTGATAGCCCGGTCGACCCTGGGCGGCCCGGTAGAACGATCGGAACCCCTTGTACGGCCGGTCGACGTCGTGGGTCAGACAGAGGGCGAACGACGCGTCGCCGGGGACCGGATCGTCGTCCCGTGGTGCGTCGGCGACCCACTCCGGCGTCGCCGAGTGCGCCGTCCCACGGGTCTCGTCGCTCATCGAATCACCGCCCCTGTCGGGACGTTCCCCACCGCTCGATCCGGTGGGGGCGTGAACCGCCTGCTGATCTGGTGCGCAGTAACCATGATCGGTCGAACTCGTCAGTCAGATGAAACAGGTAGTGATTTAGTAAATAATCACATTACGAAGCTTTTACGCCGACTACTCGGCCATACTGGGCTCGGTCCGCTCCGTAGAATCGATCGGCCCTGCGTTCCGAATACACGTTTACGAAAGACTTATTTTCAGTTCTGGAATACTGTCCGGTATTACTGTCTGATGGGCCTCGCTAACCTGCTGTCCACGCTGCTCCCCGCGTCGGACTCGGATCCGGAGCCGGAAACGCCGGCGACGGCAACCACGGCCGAGGATGCGACCTCCACGGACGTCGTCCACGAGTGTCGGTCTTGCGGCACGAACGTGTCGGCCGACACGGTTCGCTGTCCGGCCTGTGACGGCGAGGACATCGTGTCCTACTCGATCGACTGAGGCGCTCGCCGAGCGTGACTGCCAGTTCGGCTGTCGTCCGGCGTCACCTCGAGCGGGTCGTTCTCCTCGGCGTCGAGCCAGATCGCGATCCCGAGCGAGACCACGCCGAGCAGGATGGCGACGAACGACGCCAGAACGGCGGTGAACCCGTCGTCGTCGCCGGCCGCCCGCCGGGCCGAACCGGCGAGTCCAGCCACGCCACCGGCCAGTCCGGTCGTTCCGGCACCGTAGAAGACGACCGCGGGGTGGAACTCCTGGACGACGTACCGCGTCTTCAGCCGCCAGCAGAAACTGCGGAGCAACAGCAGGGAGACGAACCTGACGAACGGCAGGTATCGAATGCTGCTCTCCTCGTCGCCGTAGATGGCCGTCATCGGCACGTCCGCGACGCGACAGCCGTGGACGTTGAGGTGCGTCAGCAGGTGGTTGAGGAAGCCGTACCGATCGGTGATCGCGTCGAGGTCGAGGTCTTCGATGGTCTCGGCGGAGATGGCGGTGTAGCCGTTCTGGGGGTCGCCGATCGACCAGTAGCCGGAGGCGAACTTCGAGAGGCCGGTCAGCATGGCGTTGCCGACGAACCGGAACGTCGACATCCCGTCCCGATCGTCGGGTGAAAGCAGCCGGTTCCCCTTCGCGTAGTCGGCGTCGCCGGTCGCGACGGGGTCGACGATCCGGTCTAAAATCTCGGGATCCATCTGGCCGTCGCCGTCCATCACGGCGACCACGTCGATCCCGTCCGCGACTGCGCGTTCGTAACCGGTCTTCACGGCACCGCCGGGACCCCGGTTCTCCTCGTGGCGGATCGGGACGACGCGGCGACCGTCGCCGCCGTCGGCGACCGTCTTCGCCGGTTCGGTCGTCTCGTTGATCCGGGATGCGACGCGCTGAATCACGTCCCAGGTGTCGTCCGGCGACGCGTCGTCGACCACGTAGATCCGATCGACGAACCTGGGGACGGTCTCGATCACCCGGCCGACGAACGCCTCCTCCTCGTAGGCGGTCACGACGACGCCGATCGAGCTGCTCTTATACATCTTCGCCCCCGTCAGTCTCGGTGCGACCGGGTGCGGTGGAGGGGCTATCCGACGTCGGCCCGGAAGCGGGGTCGTCCCGACCGAACTCGCGCGGCGGGTGGCCGTCTCGAGACCCGGCGAGCGTGTACGTCCGGTGGTCGGTGCCGGCGAGATCGATCGCGTCGCGTCCGTCGACGACCACCATCGGGTCGAGTTCGGCCCACGGAATCCGATCGAACGCCTCGTGGGGGGTCACGACGACGGCGGCGTCGAGGTCTGCGTCGGCGAGGTCGTCGATCGCGATCGGACGTGCGCCGTAGGCCGCCGGATCGACGAGCGGATCGACGCCGGCGACGGCCGCGCCGCGCTCGTTCAGTTCGTCCACGACGTCGAGTGCCGGTGAGGCGCGGGTCTCCTCGACGCCGGGCCGGTAGGTCAGCCCGAGCACGGCCACCGTGGCGTCCGCGAGGTCGGTCCCGACGGCGGCGAGTTCCCGCTCGAGTCGATCGACCACGACGGACGGCATGCCGTCGTTGACGTCGCGAGCGGTTCGCGTCAGCGCCATCGGTTCGTCCAGTTCGGAAAGCAGGAAGTGCGGGTAGTAGGGGATGCAGTGACCGCCGACGCCGGGGCCGGGATCGTGAAGCTGGCACATCGGCAGGTCGTTCGCGGTGTCGATCGCCTCCCGGACCGAGACGTCGAGTTCGTCGGCCAGCAGACCCAGTTCGTTCGCGAGGGCGATGTTGACGTCGCGGTAGACGCCCTCGAACACCTTCACAGCCTCCGCGGTGGTCGCGTCCGAGACCGGGTGCACCTCGTTGCTCGAGAGTTCGTCGTAGACGATCGCGGCCGCGCGGGTGCTCTCGTCGTCGACGCCGCCGACGACCTTGGGGTACTGGCCGCGGATGTCCCGCAGTGCGGTCCCCGAGGAGGTCCGTTCCGGGCAGAACGCGAGGCCGAACTCGCCCGGTTCGAGTCCGCTCTCCGCCGCGAGATGCGGCAGGAGGACGTCCCGGCAGGTTCCCGGCGGGAGGGTCGATTCGGCGACGACCAGGTCTCCCGGTTCCAGTCCGGCCGCGACGTCGTCCGCGACGGATTCGACCGTGGTGAGGTTCGGCCGATCGTCCTCGTCCAGTAGCGTCGGGACGATGACGACGTGTACCCGTGCGTCCGCGGCGGCCGCCGGCCCGTCGGTCGTCGCGTCGAGGCGATCCGCACTGACCTGGTCCGCGACGAGGTCGTCGAGGCCGGGTTCGCCGACGACGTGACTCTCGCCCGCGGTGACGGTCTCGACGACGTCCGGGTCGACGTCGACGCCGGTCACGTTCCCCGTCGTCTCGGCGTAGACCGCGGCGAGCGGCAGCCCCATCTTGCCGAGTCCGTAGACGGCGACCGGAATCTCGCCCTCGGTCAGGGCCGCCCGCAGTCGGGATTCGGTCCGGTCGGAATCGTAGAGTCCGATCGCGTCGCGATCGTTCGTCCGTTCCCGGTTCGTCACGCTTCCACCTCCCGTTCCGGCGGGACGGCGTCGTCCGCGACGAGCGAGTCGATCCGCTGGATCGTCTCGAGCGCGGCGATGCCGTCTTCGGGGGTGACTTCGGGTTCCGAACCGGTTTGGACGGCCTCGACGAACGCCTCGAGTTCGTGCCGCAGCGGTTCGCCGTTCGAGACCCGCGGCCGTTCGACGACGCTCTCGTGTCGATACCGGTTCTGCCCGTCGTCCGTGAGGTACTCGGGATACGAGTCCCGGTGGATCAGGACGGACTGTTCCAGGTAGTCGACCTCCACGAGGCACTCGCGGGCGGTCACCGTCAGTTTCCGGACTTTCTTCTGTGTCAGGCGACTCGCCGTCAGCGACGCGATCACGTCGTCGTACTGCATGTTCGCCGTCGCGTACTGGCCGTCCTCGGTTCCCGTCGCGGTCAGCGCGTCCGGCCGTTCGTCGAGGATCGACCCGACCACGTCGACGTCGTGGACCATCAGGTCGAAGACGACGTTCCCGCGAGCCGTTCGATCGACCGGCGGTCCGAGCCGTTCGGCTTCGACAGCGATGACGTCGAGGTCGTCGATCAACTCGGTCAGCGTCTGGACGGCGGGGTTGAACCGCTCGATGTGGCCCACCTGCAGCACCAGGCCCTCGTCGCGGGCCTTCGCCGCGAGCGCGCGTCCGTCGGCGACAGACCCGGTGATCGGTTTCTCCACGAGGACGTGGGTCCCGGATTCGAGACAGGTCGAGACAACGTCGGCGTGGGCGTGTGTCGGCACGGCGACGGTCACGAGGTCACAGTGATCGAGCAGCGCCTCGATGGTGACGGCCGTGGCTCCGAACTCGCTCGCGACTCGGCGTGCGACGGATCGGTCCCGATCGCTGACGCCGACGAGGTCGACGTTCGGGAGTTCGCTGTACACGCGCGCGTGGTTCTCGCCCATCGAGCCGACGCCGATGACGCCGGCCCTGAATCGATTATCGTCGGTCATGAACTGGTGTAGTGATTCCGCACTGCTTCGACCACGGTCCGGCGGTCACGCTCGGAGAGACCGGGGTGGACGGGCAGGGAGAGCACGGCGTCGGCCGCCCGCTCCGCTCGGGGCAGCCGCGTCGCGGCTGTGCTCACCGACTCGTAGGCCGGCTGGCGGTGGATCGGCGTCTCGTAGTAGACGGCGCTGTCGACGCCGTGGGCATCAAGCGTGGCCGCCAGCGCTTCCCGGTCGTCCGTCCGGACCGTGTACTGGTGGTAGACGTGTCGATGCCCCTGCGGCTCCGTCGGCGTCTCGATCGGCAGGTCGGCCAGTTCCTCGTCGTAGACCGCCGCGTTCTCTCTGCGGGCGTCGTTGGACGACGGCAGGCGTTCGAGCTGGGCGCGTCCGATGGCCGCCGCGACGCTCGTCAGGCGGTGGTTGTGCCCGAGTTCAACGTGGTCGTAGCCGCCGGTCCCGGTCTCGCCGCGACCGTGGTTGACGTAGCGGGCGACCCCGTCGGCGACGTCCGCCCGAGTCGTGGTGACCATGCCGCCCTCGCCGGTCGTCATGTTCTTCGTCGGGTAGAACGAGAAGCAGGCGGCGTCGCCGAACTGGCCGACTCGCTTGCCCCGGATGGTCGCGCCGTGGGCCTGGCAGGCGTCCTCGACGACGAACAGGTCGTGCTCGTCGGCGATATCGAGCAGCGCCGGCATGTCGGCGGCCAGCCCGTAGAGATGGACGGGTAACAGGCCGACGACGTCGTCTCGCTCCCCGACGATCCGATCGACGTCGTCGGGATCGATCGTGTAGGTCTCAGGGTCGATGTCGGCGAAGACCGGCGTTCCACCCGCGAGCCTGATGGCGTTGGCGCTCGCCACGAACGAGAACGGAGAGGTGACGACCGCGTCGCCCTCCTCGAGGCCGAGGGCCTCGAGTGCGGCGTGCAGGGCCGTCGTCCCGTTCGAGGTCGCGACGCCACGGTCGGCCCCACAGAAGGCGGCGAATTCCTTTTCGAAGGCCCTCACTTCCGGCCCGTCGGCGAGCGTGCCGTCTTCGAGGAGCGACTGGACCCGATCGACGGCGTCCCCGCTGAGAGCGGGATCGGCGATCGACACCCTGCGTTCACCGTCGGCCGCCCCGAGCGAGCCAGCGTCACTGCCGGCGTCGCTGGGTTCCGTTCCGGCGTCGATTCCCGTCTCGACGTCGGTATCGGTGTCAGTGTCCGTCATGCGAGCTGGTTCGGTCCCTCCAGGGGCTCGGGAAGCGATCGTTCGGTGGCCGGTGCTCCGACGGCGAGCGTGTCGGGCGGTACGTCCTCGGTGACCACCGCACCCGCCGCGACGAACGCGTTCGCCCCGACCGTGACGCCGGGGAGCACGGTCGCGTTCGCGCCGATCGACGCGCCCTCCTCGATCGTCGGCCCTTCGAGGCCGTCGTCCGTCCGGATCGGGTACTCGTCGTTGGTCATGACCGCACCCGGGCCGACGAAGACGTTGTCCGCGATCGAGGTCTGGGTCGGGACGTAGACGTTCGTCTGCAGGCTCACGTGGGAGCCGATCGTCGTCTGGCCGTCGATGACGGACTTCGTCCCGACGAGCACGTCGTCGCCCACGGTCGTCCCCTCGCGGACCAGCACGTCGTGACCGGTCGTGAAGTCGTCGCCGATCGTCACGTCGCCGTAGACGATCGATCCGGCCCTGATCGTCGCCCCGTCGCCGACCCGCGTCGGGTCGTCGAACGCACCGTAGCCGACGGTGGCGCCGTCGTCGACGGTACAGTCCGTTCCGCTGACGAACTCAGCCACGGCGATACACCCCGGTTACGGTCGGCCGTACCGACCCGTTCGTCGTCCGTTCGTCGATGAAATCCTCGGCGTTGGTGTAGTACATGCAGTATCGATACCCGCGTGGGCAATCGTCCTGACACAGCCGGTAACGAGGCTTTGTTATCCCCGTCTTGAGGGGTTCGTAGTCGCGAACTACACGGGGGACGAAACCGGAATCGAGAGACCGACGACCTGGGACCGGTCGGACCCGAATTCTGCACCTGTGGTCGTTCACGATGCTGGAAACGTTGGCTTAGCCGTCAGTCACGAGGCCCAACTGGTACAATTCCCTTTCTCGAGGGTAGCTGAGCGATAGTAAAGGGACTCAGCGTGTCACACTGGCGTGTGCGGTATCCGAACACACCCGAGGCCGGGACCGCGAGCGCATCCCATGACTGACAGTGAACTCACGCAAGCTGAACTGTTCGACGTGTTCAGCAACGCCCGGAGACGACGGACGGTCCAGTACCTGAAACGAAACGGTGGCACCTGTGATCTCGCGCCCCTCGTCGAGCAGGTCGCCGCCTGGGAGAACGAGACGTCCCCCGAGGACGTGACCCGGACGCAACGGCGCCGGGTCTACATCTCGCTCTACCAGACACACCTTCCCATGCTCGAAGACCACGGCATCGTCGACTGGAACCCCGACGACCACATCATCGAGCTCCTGCCCAGCGAGGACCTGTTCGAACCCTACCTCGATCGACGCCTCGAGGACCAGCGATCGTGGCACCGGATCTACGCGTCGGTGACGTCCCTCGGCGTCGTCGGACTCGCGGTCTCGTGGCTCTCGATCGGCCCGCTGTCGACCGCGATCGCGCCTGCCGTCGCCCTGGTGGTGTGTGCAACGGTTCTCCTCGTCGCGCTCGCACAGCACGTCGCCCGCCGGCCCGACGTCGGCCGCTCTCTCGGGAGCGCTGGCCGGTAACGAACCCGTCCCCAGTCACCGTTCGGGTCCGTCGACGGCTCGATCGACCGGCCGTCGAGTCGCTGTTCTGCCGTTCGCGATCGATCGTCGATCCTCGCCGTCCGGCGTCGATACTGCGTCACGTGCCGCCGAACCTGTCGACGACCTGCCGTCAGTTGCGTCCGCTCGGGAGTGCGATCGGCGACCCTATTCCGTCGTGACCGTCACCCAGAAGTAGGTATCTTCCAGCGCGTTCTCGTTGGTCGGTTCGGCCGGCGGTGCCTCGTCGTACAGGAGGACGCTGATCCGAACCGTCTCGCCGGGTGCTGCGGTCGGCGTGATCCCCTGTTCGCCGGTTCCGGTGCTCCCGTCCGCCACGGTGGCATCGATCTCGCGTAACTGTTCTCGCTCGACGACCTCGCCGTCTTCGACGGTCTGTTGCTGGACGACGACCGTGTAGTCCTCGTGGTCTCCCTCCTGGTTCTCGATCGAGATCGTGACCGGGATCGACTCACCGGGGGCGACCTCGTCGGGCAGTTCGCCGGCGACGAGGTCCCCCTCCTCGTTCTCCGTGTACAGTCCCAGCTCCGTGAAGCCGCCAGCCGAGGCGGGCGAGAGCAGCGCCAGCACCAGTGCCCCGGTGGCGACGCCGATCGCCACGACTAGCACCACCGAGGACAGCCTGAACCTGCCGCTTCCCGTCCCCCGAAGCCGGCCGAGCGCGGCCAGCGGTGACACGGTGAAGCGCTTCGACTGTGGCGTCCGAAGCCGGCGAACGACGCCCAGCTGGGCCAGTCCGACCGTCGCGACGACGAGGCCAGCCGTCGACGACGCCGTATCGAATCCCCAGTCAGTCCACGGGAGCGCGAGCGCCAGTAGCGCCACGATACCCAGCGAGAGCGGGATCGCCAGCCCGACCCGTTCGATCGCGTCGATACCGCGGGGTCGTTGCTCGCGTGTCCTCGTCGTCGCGGCCCCTCCGTCACGTGCGGCGGCCGGGAACAACAGCGAGACGAGAGCGTATCCCGGAAGAAACACCACGACCGGGATCGCCACTGCCAGCCGCAGTGTACTCCCGTCCGGGAGATTCGATATCACGACGAAAGCCAGGAGCGCCGCGACGGACACGATCGCGAGATCGATCGGGTACTGTCGGACGCGTTCGAACCGCGTCCAGGTGTTCGTTCGATGACTCATCGATGCGTCACCACGCCGCACCGGGTGTCGTCGGCTGCAGACGATACGTCGTCCATATCCGACTCGTAGTTCGTTTCCGATCGCTTTGTTATGTCACTCGTACGTGCCGACGATGACGATTCGCCCCAGAGAAAGCTACGCCGATACGTCGATACCGGTTCGCCGTCGTGATTCGACCGGGAGAAACCGGGTGAAGTCGGGCTGAGCCAGGACGACGGTGGCTCGAGAAGTCAGTGGCACCGCTGTTCACTGGGATCGATCGGCACGGCCTGACGCTAGAAGTCGACGTACTGTTCTTCCCACTCTCGTCGCTCCTCGATCTGCTGCCGACCGGCGTCGGTGATCGCGTAGTAGTTCGTCCGTCGGTCCAGTTGACCTTTCTCGACCAGTTCTTTGTTGACCAGGGTGTCGAGATTGGGATACAGACGGCCGTGATTGATTTCGGAGCTGTAGTACGTCTCGACTTCGTCTTTGACCGTCTGGCCCGACGGTCGGTCGGCACCCGCGATCACGTACAGGAGGTCTCGCTGGAAGCCGGTCAGATCGTGCATTGCTCAATCACAGTGACCGTTCCACTGAGTAGATATTTGTTATCCGTATCATACAGCCGTATTAGTCCTTCTTTCAGAATTCGCTCTACGGACGAAACTGTCCGTTCCGGCGACCGTTACACGTTTCGAACGTTCTCCGGGATTGATCGGTATGGTTAGCTCTCGTTGCGCGCCACCGTCACCTCGATCCCGTCCGCCCCGATCCGAACGGAGAGGGTCTCGGCGCGCGCTTCGTAGGCGGTTGTGTGTGACCCGTCCTCGTCGAACCGCACACACTCGGCCAGCAGGTCGCTTTCGAGGAGGTTGTTGATTCGTCGATACACCGTCGCCGAGGAACTGTCCGTCCGTTCGGTCAGTTCTTTCGCCGTCTTCGGACCGCCGCTCGTCGCGACGAGAATCGTCCGGGCACACTCGTCTCCGAGGACGTCGAGTTGGGCTGCCGGATCGTCCGACGGTTCTGATCGCGTGTTACTCGCTTGCGTTGACATTTTCGTGATCACCCGTTGTCGCCGGGTTGATTCGCTCGCTCTCGGTATCGAGAGGCGTCGATGCTCGCTGTTCGGGCTCGCAGTCCACCACTCGCGCGAGGTCCTCCATTTCTTCCAGCGATACAATCGGTAAGGGATAGTGGTATTTTATAACGATGTACTTTATTTTCCGAAGGACCCTCGTTCGAACGCGAAACAATACGTTACGATAGAGAAATTATCGGTTTCCACGAATCGACGCGGGATGCAATCGGCTGTTTTGCCGTCGAATGCAGGCCAACCCGAGTGAATTCACGTTGAGGTCCAGTTCCCCGAACAGCCGGTGTGTGGGGGTCTCACGGCTGGTATCTCCGGATATCGGTCGGAAACTACGTGTTTCGCGCTCCGCCGAACCGCTTCGGAGGTGAACGGTCAACGTCCTTTATTCACGTCTGCTTCCCTGTGACGGGTGATGCCGGACGAGTGCGTCCCACCGGGCCATCGGTCACCGAGTTCAGACCCCCGGCCACGGGGACGACTGCGGTCCGTGTCCGACTCTCGGCGAACGCACACCCGCAACCTCACTCGTTCGTGTCCAAAACCCCCAACATGACTCCCACACAGCACAACTGGAAGCCGATGGAATCGTCGACGGCAGGTGCCCGCTGTCGCAACTGCGGAACCCACGTCACCCAGCAGTTCGCGCGCGTGTTCGGTGATAACGGCGACGTCGTCCACGGCTGTCCTGCCTGTACGACCTATCGAGAGATGCAGTCCGGTGGGCATCTCCCTGGCGACTGATCCGCCGGCGTCGCGCTCCGACCGTCCGTATCCGTACCGGGCCCGACCGATCCTGTCGTTTTTATTCTCCCACAAGATGCATCGCAACGAATACCGCACGTTAAAGTTAGTGGTTAGCGAACAGGGTAGTACATGGTACGAGGTGGTGGACTGTCCGTCGATCGCGTTTTCTCCCCGATCAATGTCCGTTCAGAGGAACCGAACTGAGTCGCTCGCGGAAAGCGAGGTCTTCCACATCCTCGGAAACGATAGACGGCGGGCTATCGTCCAGCTGCTCGCTGCCGAGTCGGAGACGATCGACGTCTCGGACGTCGCCACTGAAATCGCAGCCAGCGAATCCGACACGTCACCCGTCCCGAACAACCTCTACAAGAGCGTCTACGTCTCGCTCCAGCAGACGCACCTGCCACAGCTCCAGGAGGACGCCGTCATCGAGTACGACTCCGACGCGAAGACGATCCAGCCCGGACCGAACTTCGACGACGTCCTCACGTACGTCGACGGCGACGACACCGATCGATCGTCGGTGCTCCAGTTGCACCTCGGACTCTGCGTCCTCGGACTCGTGGTGATCGCGCTCGCGGGACTCGAACTGCCGCTTTTCGTCGCGATCGATCCCGTCCTGTCGAGCGTTCTCGTGCTGCTCGCCGTCGCCGCGAGCAGCCTCTACAGTCTGTTCTCGTGAACTACCAGCTGTTCGCTCGTGGTTCGAGACGGCTCTGGCGTCTCGGTATCAGAACGACCGCCGGTCTTCCGAACGACGTCACTCGGTCGTCGTAAGCGGGCTACGAAGTCCGTGAAGTCGGGGCCGCCACCTCGACGGACGCCGATCGCTCCGCTACCGGTACTTTCGATCCGGGATCGGGTCGCGATCGGCCGTCCCGCGCCCGAGAGCGTATCGAACTGCGCTCGGACGCGAACGTGACTGTCGGGCCGATTCGCCAGTTCCCTCGACAAAAAGACTCCCTGTCCGCTGGGTGGCTACGAACAGTTAGCTGTTCGCGTAGCCGATTAGCGCTGCGTCCGCGTCGTCTTCGGATTCGTTGTCGTCGAAGTCGTCGTCGGTCTCGTTGTCGTCGAAGTCGTCGTCCTCGTCGTCGAGGCCGTCGTCTTCGTCGGTTTCGTTGTCGTCGAGACCGTCGTCGTCATCGAGTTCGTCCTCCTCTGCTTCGGTCAGTTCGATCTCGGCGACCTCACCGAACTCGTCGCTGAGGACCATGTGGACGTACTCGCCGGGTTCGATGTCAGTCGTGTCGACGTCGAACTCGACGGTTTCGTTCTCCCCAGCGTCCAGCGTCACGTTCTGTGAGTCGACGAGGTCACCCTCCAGTCGGAACTGGATCTCCTGGGTGTCTTCCTCGTCGGTGGGGTTCGAGATCTCCGCGGAGACGGTGATCTCGTCACCGGCGGTCGCGCTCTCCGGCGCATCGAGGTTCTCGACGGTGAAGGAGTCGGATACCTCCTCGTCGACCTCGTCTTCGTCGTCGGTGACGTTGTCATCGACGTCGTCCTCGTCGTCGAGGGCGTCTTCGTCATCAGTGACGTTCTCATCGAGGTCATCCTCGTCGTCGAGGGCGTCCTCGTCGTCAGTGACGTTGTCGTCGAGTTCGTCCTCGTCGTCGGTGACGTTCTCTTCGAGGTCGTCCTCATCGTCGGTGACGTTCTCATCGACGTCGTCCTCGTCGTCGAGGGCGTCTTCGTCGTCAGTGACGTTCTCGTCGAGGTCGTCCTCCTCGTCGACATCGTCCGGTTCCTCGACGACGTCGTCTTCTTCGACGTCACCGATGACGAACACGTAGACGGTCGCCTCTTCGATGGTGATCTCGATGACGCGCTCGTCCTCGGCGGGTTCCTCATCGACCGGCTCTTCCTCAACCGGTTCTTCGTCGACCGGCTCTTCCTCAACCGGTTCTTCGTCGACCGGTTCTTCCTCAACTGGTTCTTCCTCAACTGGTTCTTCCTCAACTGGTTCTTCGTCGACCGGCTCTTCCTCAGCAGCTTCGACCGTTAGCGTCGCGGTCTGGTTGGCGTCCTCGGTGTACACGCCGTGCGTGTAGTCACCGGGTTCGAGCGCTGCCGTATCGATCCCTTCGAACGTGACGGTCTCGTTCTCGTCACCGGCCAGGGTGACTTCTTCGCTCGCGAGCGCCTCGCCGTCAACGCGGAATTCGACCGTCTGCGTGGCTTCCGCTTCGCCGGTGTTCGTGATCGTCGCGGAGACGTCGATGACGTCTCCCTGGGTGACGGTCACGTCCATCGGCTCGAGGTTACTGACGTCGAAATCCCCGACTTCGGTTTCTTCGGAGTCGTCAGGTGCTTCGTCGACCGGTTCCTCGTCGACGGCGCCGTCCTCGACGGTGACCACAGCGTCGTCGGTCACCGGTTCGTCGTCAGGCGTGAGGTACGGACCGTCCTGCTGACCATCGGTCTCGACGAAGTCGTACGTCTGGTTGTCGTTCGTGTCGCGATGGGGCATCGCGATGAGGGTCTCGTCCTCCTCGAGCGGTTCGTCGAGCGTCACCGTGACGTTCTCGTGCGTTCCCGGTTCGAGATACTCCGACGTGCCGATGACGCTCCCGATCACGTTACCCACGAGCAGGCTGCTGTCGTGGATCGTGACGAAACCGCCGCTGGCCATCGTGACGTTCTGGACGACGACCGTCTCACCGTCGGTCGTCTGGTCCTCGAACGTCACCATCGCGGACTGGGTTCCCTCTTCCGGAGTTTCTTCGAGTCCGTCGTCGGGTGTCTCGTTGTCCGCGGTCTCGTTATCGTCGCCCTCCGAGACCGTCTCGGTATCGTCGTCCGAGACTGTCTCGTTGTCTGTCTCGATATCACCGTCGCTGGCGCTGTCGTCCTCCTGAACGGATGCCGCAGGGGCAGCCCCTGCAACCATCGCCCCGCTCGAGGACAACAGCATCAGCGCGGTGAGTACTACGAGTAGTTGATTGCGTGCGTTCATGTCTTGTGCCGTGAAGGCATTCCCGAATCGATGGCTGGGGCGTATAAACCGACACTACCATTACGGCGAGAAACTGGATACTACGCGGGCAGCGGCGGTTTCAGTGACACCTTCGACGCTGGAAAACCACGATTGCTGATACTCCTCGACGTCGAGTCTATCACCGTCGACAGCCGATCGCTCTTCGACGTCGACCGATCCGTGCCGAGAGCACTAGTCGTTCTGCGGACGTTCCGGCGATTTCGAGGCGGTCGGCTCGTGGCCGGACAGGCACACCAGGTTTTCCCGCCCGAGACGGAGTTTCGTCACCTGCCCGTCCTCCTCCAGGTCCGCGAGGAGTCGGCTCACCTTCGCTTTCGACCAGTCGACGGCGTTGACGATTTCCGACTGTTTCATTCGGCCCCCGTTCTCGGTGATCAGCTGGCGGACTTTCTCTCGATCGGTCAGGAACTCGTCGGTCCCCGTTTCGGAATCGGCCGTCGACGTCATCGCGTTCGCGTCCTCGAGTCGGTTCCGGAGCGCGAGGACACCGCCGAGAACTGCCAGTGCAACGATCCCCGCCAGCGCTGCCAGGTGGGGCCCCCACTGGAGTTGTACGGGTGCCAGCGGCTGGACGGCGTCCGGAACCGCCGTGAGGACGGTCGACGATGCGAACGCGACGGCGGTTATCGATATGTGGAGGGTCATGGCAGCTAGCATGGGAAGTCCTCGCTCACGGTTCTCCCGTCCTGTACCGTCGTGACCGGCCTACAAAGTATTTCTTATAAGACATGTTGTGTTACGATTCGGTCTGTATCTCATCCCGCGTGGAACGTTCGATCAGCCAGCCCTCAGGGGAGTTCGGTACCGGTCGTATTCAGCAGGTGCCTACCGGTTCCGCCTGTCGGTTCCCCGGTCGGTACGGTCGTCGTTCGTGAGGCTGATACGCAGTTGCCCGAGCCAGCGAATAAACACGATCGGACGTTCGTAACTATTAGATCGAATTATATCCGGGTTTACGGTGTAAGTTATAATTTCGATGACTGTACGTACGCCTTACACACTCCTGGACGTGTATTTGTCCAGCACACTTATTAGGTTCGAGACCTGCCAGTACACTCATGTACCCGTCACTGTGGCAACGATCCTCGCGAAGAACCACGTTCGGGTACGGGCTACACAGATGACTTCGCTCTCACAGACGATCCGGGCCTGGTCCCGCGCATCCGATCACGTCGTCGCGAGTATGCGGGAAGCGAACCGGGCGACGTTCGCCGCACTGGGTGTTCCAGCGACTCCCACGAACGACCGCGACGGAGGCAATGGAACGGCGATCGCCGGCACCAGTGATGACCAGTCGATCGGCGACGGGTCGTCAGTGTCGACGATCGGTCACGAGGAGTGGGAGACCAGTCGGACGGTCGACGACCCCTCGGCGATCGCCGTCGGCGACACCGTGACGTTCGCCAAGACGATCGACGAATCGGACGTCGCGGACTTCGCCTTCGCCAGCGGCGACACGAACCGGCTCCACCTCGACGATTCGTTCGCCGGGCAGACGCGGTTCGGCGGCCGGATCGCACACGGCACGCTCGTCTCGGGCCTGATCAGCGCCGCACTCGCCCGGATTCCGGGCGTCACCGTCTATCTCTCCCAGGACCTCGAGTTCCGCGGCCCCGTCGCCGTCGGTGACGAGTTGACGGCGACCGTAGAAGTCCTCGAGGACCTCGGTGGCGACCGGTACCGCCTCGAGACGATCGTCGAAACTGCGTCCGAACCCGTCGTCACCGGCGAAGCAGTGGTCCTCGTCGACCCGCTTCCGGACTCGGCCGTCTAGACTCCCGGCACGCCGGCGGCCTCGAACCCCATCACGCCGAGGATCGCGAGGACGTACAGGACGACCAGGACCGAGAGCCAGGCGACGATGGTGATCGCGGCGGCGTCGACCCACCCGCCGGGATAGCGCGCATTGATCACCGCGAGGTACGCGATGAAGACGAGCAAGGGGCCGAGTAACGGGATCCATCCGAAGAAGAATCCCACGAGGCCCCAGACGATCGCCCCGATGAGTGCAGTGACGATGGCGTACGTGTAGTCCGCCGCGTCGACGACCACGCTTGCACCGACGTAGATTCCCAGTGCACCGATGAGTAGGCTCACGGTGAAGACGATCGCGCTTTCGAGTAGCGTCATACGGATCAGTGAGGCAGTCGATACCGATAGTTATCTCTCACCTACGCCAATGAGAAGCGGGGTTACCGACCCGTGCGGTGGCACTGACGCGGTTTCAGGCTCTCGGCCCCGTGGGCGAAATCAAGCAGTGATTTCGTAACGATTATCGACCGTTTTGTTCCCTCAGCGAGGTGGTTCGAGACGGTCCGGTATCGACGAACGTCGTCGATCCGAACTCGATTCTCGAAAACTGGGCGCGTGGTCAGCTGTAACTGGTGTGTTCGGCGTTCTGGTCGGCCGTCCCGTCCACGATCGGCGCGATGGACGTCCCGTCGGCGAGCGATCGAAGCCCCGATTCGAGGCTCACGCGGGGTTCGAACCCCAGTTCCCGCGTCGCCCTGGTGAGGTCGGCACCGCTGTGCCTGATGTCGCCGGCCCGGGGGTCCTTGTGGACGATCGGGGACGACGAGTTGGTCACGTCACGGATCGTCTTCGCCAGATCCTCGATCGAGACCCGATCGCCGGTGCCGACGTTGTACGCGGCTCCGACCTCGTCGGTCGTCGCCGCGCGCAGGTTCGCCATGACGACGTCGCTGACGTGGACGAAGTCGCGCGTCTGTTCGCCGTCGCCCTCGATCGTGATCGGTTCGTCCGCGCGCGCCTGCTCGAGAAACGTCGAGATCACCCCGCTGTAGGGACCGCGCTGGCGGGGGCCGTAGACGTTGAAGTACCGCAACGCGACGGTCGGAAGATCGTATAGATCTTCATAGAGCCGGGCGTACTGGTCGATCGCCAGCTTCTGGACGCCGTACGGCGACGTCGGCTCGGTCGGGGCCGTTTCCGGGACCGGTAACTCCGACGGATGGCCGTAGACGGCCGCGCTCGAGGCGAAGACGACCCTGGCGTCTTCCTGTCTGGCCTGTTCTAGCACCAGCAGGCCCGCGTCGAGGTTGGTTCGGTTCGACCGGCGCGGTTCGTCGACGGTCCGGGAGACGCTGACGACCGCAGCCTGGTGGAAGATTACGTCGACGCCGCGGGCGGCCTCCTGGAGCGCGATCGGGTCGCGAACGTCGCCCTCGATCACCGTCACGTCGTCGGGCAGGTGCTCGCGCGATCCGGTCGAGAAGTCGTCGAGAACGCGAACCTCGTTGTCCGGAGCCAGGGCCTCGACGAGGTGGCTCCCGACGAACCCTGCACCGCCGGTCACCAGTACCGTCCTGTTGCAGAGCCGTTCGGGCGCGTGTGTTCCCATCGTCGTCGACCACGGGCTTCGCGGTGTTTAGTATCGCTTCGGTACCAGTAGCTACGCCCGACCTACGATCGAGTACCGCGTCGCTACAGGACCGTCGACGGCGGGGCCGTCTCGACCGGCGAGCGGGCAACAGAACCTATATGCGCGCCCCTCCACAACCCCCGGCAATGACCGTTGACCTCGTCGTGCGAAACTGTACCGTCGTGACGCCCGCGGGGCGGGCCCCCGATGCGGGCGTCGCTGTCGAGGACGGCCGGATTGCGGCCGTCGGCCGGTCCGATCGGCTTCCCGAGGCCGATCGGGTCCTCGACGCCGACGGCGCCATCCTCGTCCCCGGCATCGTCGACTGCCACATCCACAACCGCGAACCCGGCCTCGAGTACAAGGAAGACTGGGAGTCCGCGACCCGCGCCGCGGCGGCGGGCGGCGTGACGACCGTCGTCGGGATGCCAAACACCGATCCGGTGATCGATCGACCCGAACACCTCGAGTTGAAGTACGAGCGCGGTGAGGAGTCGGCCCACGTCGACTTCCAGAGCTACGCCGTCGTCACCTCTGAGAACCTCGATCTGATCCCGAACCTCGACCGGGCCGGCGTCCTCGGCTACAAGATTTTCCTCGGGTCGACGGTGGGGGACGTCCCGCCGCCGAACGACGGCGAGATCCTCGAGGCGATGGAACGGATCCGCGAGACGGGCAAGCGACTCGGCTTCCACGAGGAGAACGGGGAGATCATCGATCACTACACCGAACGGTTCAAAACGGCGGGGAAGAACGAGCCGATCGACCACTCCCACTCACGGCCGGTGATCGCCGAACGGGAGGCCGTCGAGCGAATGGTTACCTTCGCCGAGGAAACGGGCGCGAAGGTTCACATGTTCCACGTCTCGTCGGGATCGGCCGCCGAGGCCGTGGCCCGCGGGAAGGACCGCGGCGTGGACGTGACCGCCGAGACGACGCCCCACTACCTCTGGTTCACCGAGGACGTGATGCGCGAGAAGGGGAACCCGGCACGCATCCAGCCCCCCATCCGCGACGCCGCGGAACGGGAGAAACTGTGGGACGTGGGCATCGACGACGGCGCGATCGACTGTTTCGCGACCGACCACGCGCCGCACACCCCCGAGGAAAAGCTGGTGGACGATCCGTTCGGCAACACGTGGGACGCCATCTCGGGCTTCGTCGGCCTCGAGACCGAGGTGCCGGTGATGCTCACCTTCGTCGACCAGGGCCGATTCACGCTCGAGGAGTGGGTGCGACGCCACTCGACCCGCCCCGCACAGATCTGGGGGATGTACCCGCAGAAGGGGTCGCTCCAGATCGGCACCGACGCCGACTTCACGATCGTCGATCCCGATCGCGAGTGGACCCTCGAGGACGCGTCGGAACTCCATTCGAAGAACTGCGTGACGCCGTTCGAGGGCGAGTCGTTCGTCGGGGACGCGATCGCGACCGTCGTCCGCGGCGAGATCGTCTTCGAGGACGGTGCGGTCGTCGGCGAGTCGGGGTACGGGACTCGGGTCGCAGTAGACGAGGCGTAGGGCGAGGAACGCAGTCCCTTCCGGCTAACTATCGGAAATAGCTGTTTTCGACGGTCGCGGCACGAGAGAGACGAGCAATACGGGTACAGGTCCGTTTCGATCGAGAATCGACCGATCAACGTCGACCTGTGATCTCCCTCGACTGCGAAGCCGTTCTCTGACGGGATAGAGGGACTCTCTAGCCGGTATCCTGCCTGTGTATATATACGCCCCTCCGTGTCGCCCGTTCTGGTACCCTACTTCAGGGGACTCAGCCTTCGCTTGGCCCGAAGGATCGTGACGCGGTGTGGCCGCGTCGTGGGGGGATCACCTCGCGCTGACTGTCCCCTGATCAGGGGGTGGAAACCTATGACGGAACAACCAAATTCGAATCCGGTTTCGAGGCGAAACGTTCTGGGGGCACTCGGCGCGATCGGCGTCGGTGGCGCTCTCGCAGGTGCAGGTACGAGTGCGTTCTTCAGTGATAAAGAGACGTTCGAGGGCAACGAACTCGTTGCCGGCGAACTCGATCTCAAACTCGACTGGGAAGAACACTACAGTGACTGGAGCGAAGACGAACTGAAGGACGTCGGAGACTGGAGTATGGAGCCAGGTGATGGTCTCTTTGGCTTCCCTTCGACTGCGCCGACTGCGGAACAGTCCGTGTTCGTCGAGAACGAACAACAGTTCATGAAAAACACCGCCATCGAGGCATTTCCGGATCAAACAAAGACGACGAACGTTGAAACAGCGATCGAGAAAGATCACTACGACGCTCAGCGCCAGGATCTGGACGACGAAATCTGTGACCTGAAGGCAGATCTCGATTATGTGCTGAGCCATCCCTATCGAACGCGTGGGACCTTCGGCGGTGATCCGAACCCACAGACCACCAAGCCCGGGGATCCGCTCATCAACATCTCGGACGTGAAGCCGGGTGACTTCGGCGAGCTGACGCTGAGCTTCCACCTCTGTGGAAACCCAGGCTACGTCTGGCTGACCGGAAATCTCGTCGATGCGAACGAGAACGGGCATACCGAACCCGAGCGCAAAGACCCCGACGAAATTACCGACGACGACCCCGACGTCGACGGCGAGTACGTCGAACTCCTGGACGAGATCAGGGCGTCGTTCTGGTACGACACCGGGATCGATGGCGAGTACGGCGCTGACCTGGACGACAAGGACCTCGGGGAGGGAAGCAACATTTTTGCGACTACCGGCGAGTCACTCCTTCCGCTTAGCGGGTCGCTCCGAAGCGTCCTCAGGGCACTCGAAAACGAAATGTTCCTCCTCGATCCGAAGCCCGTCTCGAACGGTGAGGACAAAAACGGTGGCAACGATGGAGACACTGTCCGGAAGGTTTCAGGATGGATCGACGAAGATACCGACGGAATAGACGAGACCATCGTCACTGGTACCAACGATCGGTTCGGTGGTGCGAGAAACTACCAGTGCGCCGACTACGAGGAGCGCCTCGAGCGGTTCGAGCCCGGAAACATCGTCGGATCGGAGGTACTCAACCCGGACAATGCACCGATCGAACCCGGGATGGAATACGGTGGCTGTACCACGATTACTGTCGATTCCGTTGATCCCGATGACGAAAATGGGAATATCACCCTCTCGTCGGACGGGCCCGTTATCATCGTCAGTGTGAAGGGTGGACCCAACGGCGAGCAGGTCTACGTGTTCGACGAACCAGTCGTCCTCGATGGTGCGGAGTTTACGACTCCTGGTGATCACGGAATCAGTAACGTCGACGTGTGCTGTTTGCTCGACGGTGACGACGGTGATAACGGCCACGATAACGGTAAGCGGCGGTGCTTCGAGAATTCGACGACGGCGTATATCGGCTTCGAATGGTGGCTCCCGGTCGACCACGCCAACGAGATTCAGGGCGATTCCGTCGCGTTCGACATCGGCTTCTACACCGAACAGTGCCGTCACAACGACGGTTCAGGGATGGATCGTGAGGAGAAGTCTGATCAACCGACGTAAGGAGCCGCTGTCGGCGACTCGGTACGATTTCATCGACGGCAGTCCCTGAACACTATTTTTTCGATCAAGATTTACACGGCCAGTCTTCCCGAATAACGCCGTCTGGAACACGGACCTCTAACGGACAAATGACCTCGGTGATCCGCAGGTTGTGACTGGTTCGTCACACAATCGATCTAGTCCACGGGACACGTGATCGCAACGGACGGGCAGAGCATTCCGTCGTCGAAAAGCGAGGGTCTCAGTCTTCGGGATCGGCAAAGACCGCCTCGGAATCTCCGTCCTCGGGGTCGGTATCCGATTCCTCTCCGTCTTCACTCTCTGCCTCGATTTCGGGTTGACTTTAGTTCCCGCTGGTTTCGTTCTCCGACTCGGTTGCGTTTTCCTCGTCGGGAATCTCCTCGTCAGTTCCGTCGGAGACGTTATCGCTGCCGGTCGTTTCGTTGGTCGTTCCGGTCTCGTTACCCGTTTCGGATACGTTCAGAGCCCCCTCAGTCTCGGTGTCGTTTTCTGCGATCGTCAGGGTACCCGACGCTGTCTCGTTTTCGACGGTGACGGACCAGTTGAGTTCGTCGGCTTCGGACGTATCGAATCCGTAATTCGCGTTCCACGACTGGTTCCCGTCGAGTGTGACGCTGTCCGCTTCGACAGGTTCGTTGTGGACGACGATTTCGTACTCGGTGACCGTCGGCCTGGAGCCGTCGTTCGCGAGGGTGACCTCGAGCGTGGCGTTCTCGCTCGCGTTGACCCGGTCGGGCGCGTCCACCTCGAACGCGGTCGGGCCCCACTCGGCGGCGCCGATACCGTTGTCCTCGAACGTACTCGCGTCCGAGAAGAACCCTGCCGTCGGCGCGATCGGAACGGCGGCGGCCGTCGCACCCAGGATCGCAATCGCCGCGACGAGCCACACGACGCGCGATCGAGTCATCGGTCGCCCTCCGTCGTCGCGGCATCGTTCCGCGCGTTTCCGGGCTCAGGAGCGACGTCGCTCGGAGCGTCGTCGGCCGACTCCAGTGCGGGGGTCTCGATCGACTCACCCTCGATCGCGGGCTGGTCGTCGTCGCTGCCGTCCGGACCGAGGATCCCCTCCAGAACGCGATCGACGGTCGGCGCATAGCCGAACTCCCGGAGCAGTTGCCAGCTTCCGGACGCGACGAGGAACAGTCCGGGCGCGATCACGAGCGCGAAGAGCCCGAGACTCGATCGGGCGAACAGCAGGAGGTAGCCGAGGTACGGAACGTGGACGTGGAGCGTCCCCTGGGCGTACTCGGCCGGGACGTAGCCCTCGTCAGGGTCCTCGTTCGCGTCACCTTTCGTTCGGAAGTATCGCTCGCCGTTCTCCTCGCGGACCTCGACGACACGATGCGTGAGGGTCCCGCCGTCGGTACCGCTCCCGTCCTGGAACGTGACCACGTCGCCGGACTCGATCGCGTCGGGGTCGACCTCCTGCGTGATGATGACGTCGCCCGATTCGATCGTCGGCTGCATGCTGTCGGAGGTGACGATGTAGACGTCGTCGCCGCCGACGAGGCCCGGGAACGTAACGAGCCCGACGAACACGAACAGGGCCGCGAGAACGGTCCCCGCGGCGGCGTACCAGACGGTCGTCCGGTTCATGGCTCCACCTCCGCGACCGGCGGCTCGGAGTCGCCGCCGAGTCGCATCCGCCGATCGTACCTGACGTGAAACGCGGCGGAGATCGTAAAGAGCAGCGTGACGAGCAACGCCCCGCCGAGCGGAGCGACGAACGAAAACGGCGGCAGTCCGATCCACAGCGTCCCCACGAACCCGAGACTGAGGATTCCAAGTCCGGCATAGTACTTGCTCCACGGGATGTCCTCGTGCGGAACGACGTCGAGGTAGACCTCCAGTTCGGCGGCCGCGTCGGTGAGCGCGATCGTCCCACGGTGCTCCTCGAAGGTAACGATCCCCCCGTCGTCCAGTTTTGGCAGGTGTGACTGCCGAAGCGCGGTGTACACGCGCATCCGCTGTTCGTAGGTCACCACCTCTGGCGCCACTTCGTTCTCCCAGGCGGCGACCTGCGTGACGAGGTCCCGGAGTTCGACCGCGCCGCCTCGTTGTTTGAGACAGTGAATGACGTATCGCCGCCGGCGACAGCTCAACATCTCGAACGCGACCTCCTGTGACAGCGTGGACGCGTCGTCCGCGGAATCGCCGACGAGGTGTGAAACGCTCGCCGACTTCATGACCCTGACCGGCGGTCCGTTTCGGCTCGGGTCTTCGTGGCTGTCGCCACTCCCGAACCGGTATTGAACAGTTCAGTTGCTATTCCCCCAATCGTAGGCATCGGTCCCCCCATCACATCGACGTTCCTGTCAGGTGTGGTTAGTTATGAGCAAGATAGATAGTCGTCGAAAGACACGTGATTCGGTTTAGTCGACAGTATCTGATTTCTGCGGCCGATTACTGTCTCGAAGGCCGGAGATACCATTCACAATAGATACGTCGCGGTGAAGTATCGGGAACCGGAACAATTCGCGGGAGTATTCAGCGTGTAACGCGTTTCGGGAGACAGTCATCGATCAATCGAAGACCGTCGCTTCTCGTTCGAAGCGCCGCCTGTGCCGCCACGGCGTGGACGTCCGAACCGGTACTCGTATCCGTTCCCAGATCCTGCCAGTGGTGCTCACTTCATATGTTCTCGTTAGCCGTGTCACCGAACCACGTGGCACGATGACCGAGACCGAACCCGAGACGAACAAGACGGCACACCTCAGGTCGGTGTATCTCTCCGTCACCGGCGGCGATACGGAGTCGGTGGTCGAATCGCAGGTGTCGGAGCGAACACGCGCGAACTCAGCGACGATCGGCCCGCGGAGGCCGTCGGGCCGGCCGAACACCGCGGGCTCGACGACGCGATCGACGATCCCGAACCCGGCTAGCCTACTCCAGATCCGCCCCGACCGCGTCCTCGATCGAGGCGAACCCGTCCCGCTCGAGCAACTCGACCAGTCCGCGATTGATCCGCTTCGCGGTCGAGGGACCGCCGTAGACGAACCCGGTGTACAGCTGGACGAGCGAGGCGCCGGCCCGGATCTTCGCGTAGGCGCTCGCGGCCGAGTCGACGCCGCCGACGCCGACGATCGGCAGGTCGCCGTCCGTGTACTCGGCGATCGATCGGACGACGGCGGTGGAGCGGTCTTCGATCGGCTTCCCGCTGAGGCCGCCCCACTCCTCGCGGTTCGGCGACTTGAGCTCCTCCCTGCTCGTCGACGTGTTCGTCGCGACGATGCTGTCGAGGTCGAACGCCTGGACGATGTCGACGAGGTCGAAGATCGACTCCTCGGGCGAGTCGGGGCTGATCTTGACGAGGACCGGCACGTTCGCGTCGTTCTCGGCCTCGAGCGTCTCGAAGATCGACCGGAGGTGTGCGGGCGATCCCTCGTCGAACTCTTCGGGCGTGTTCGGACAGGAGACGTTCACCACGACGTAGTCGGCGAACGGCGAGAGCCGATCGAAGACCCGGCGGTAGTCCTCGATCGCCTCGGATTCGGAGGAGGAGTTCATCTTGCCGATATTGACGCCCACCGGCACGTCGGGCGTGCCGTCCCGCTCGAGGCGGTCTTTCACGCGCTCCATGCCCTGGCCGTTGAAGCCCATCCGGTTGACCATCGCCTCGTCCTCCCGGAGGCGGAACAGTCGGGGCCGGTCGTTCCCCGGTTGCGGGTACGGCGTGACGGTGCCGATCTCGACGAAGCCGAACCCGAGCGCCGCGAGGGCGTGGGTCACCTCGGCGTTCTTGTCGAAGCCCGCCGCCACGCCGACGGGGTTCGGGAACGTTTCGTCGAACAGGTCGACCTCGAGTGCCGGATGCTCGTACCGGTAGGCGTACGACAGCGCGGTCCGCGTCGGCCACGTCGACTGGACGCCCCGGAGCGTCCGCTTGCCGAGCTCGTGGGCGGTCTCGGCGGGGAGTGTGAACGCGAGGGGGCGCACCCGCGAGTACAGCGTCATCGGGAGTACCTCGGAACGGCGGTCAGGTAAACCCCTCGAAACGACGCGTCAGGACGCGTCCGAACACTTCTCAGGCCGCTTCGAGCAGCGCCATGATCGCCCCGCCGCCGCCGACGCTCATGCCCACCAGTCCGCGATCGACGTCCGGGTCGTCCCGCAGCTGGTAGGCCAGACTGGTCGCGAGCATTCCGCCCGAGGCACCGATCGGATGGCCGAACGCGACCGCACCGCCGCAGGGATTCATCGCCTCGCGGGGGATGTCGAGCCGGTCCATGACGTACACCGACTGGGCCGCGAAGGCCTCGTTAATCCAGTAGCTGTCGACGTCTCCGGCTTCCAGCCCGTTTCGATCGAGCAGTCCCTCGACGACGTCGCCGACGGCCTCGTTGAACTCGTCGGGGTCGCGGTAGACGAGGTCGTAATCGACGAGTCGCGCCATCGGTTCGAGTCCCCGATCGGCCGCGGCGTCCGCGTCGGCGAGCAAGACGGTCCCCGCGCCGTCGCTGAGCTTCGAGGCGTTTCCGGGCGTGATGGTACCGTCTTCGCGGAACGCCGTCGGGAGTTCCGCGAGGTCCGCGAGCGTCGAGTCCCGGCGCTGGCCCTGGTCCTCGGTGACGGTCCCACCGCCGGTCTCGACCGGAACGATCTCGTCGTCGAACGCGCCGCCGTCGATCGCTTCGGCCGCCAGGCGGTGGCTCTCGAGGGCGTACTCGTCCTGGGCCTCGCGAGAGATCCCCTTTCGATCGACCAGGCGCTCGGTGATCTCGCCCATGTGGACGTCGAGATTGACATCCCATAGCGAATCGAGGATCATCGAGTCCTTGATCTCGACGTCGCCGTGGCGACGCCCCTTCCGGTAGTCAGGCAGGATCCACGGCGCGTTGGTCATCGACTCGAAGCCGCCCGCGATCGCGAGGTCGGCCCGTCCGGCGTCGATTCGATCGGCCGCGAGCGCGATCGCGCGCAGTCCCGATCCAGACGCCTCGTTGACCGTCGTGACCTGGGTCTCGTTCGGAAGCGACGACTCGACGACGGCCTGTCGCCCCGGCACCTGCCCGATCCCAGCCTGGATGGCGTTCCCGAGGCCCACCCAGTCGACGGCCTCGCCCGCGACGGACACGCGATCGAGCAGGCCGTCGATCGCGATCCGTCCCAGTTCGACGGCCTCGACGTCAGCGAGCGAGCCGAGGAGCGTCCCGTGTGGCGTTCGTGCGCCGTCGACGAGCACGACGTTCGTCTCGGGTTCGTGGTCCGGCATACCGTTAGCTGACGTGACAGGTGTGAAAGAACGTTACTGTCTCGGAACGGTGCGCTCGAATCCGTCGGCGATCGTCACCGGTCACTTACGCGTCCGCGGCCCGTCGATCGATCGACGCCGCGTCCGGACCGAACTCCCGTTCGAGCAGATCGGGAACGTCCGCGACGGTCACGTCCGAGTACCACTCGTCTCGCGGCTGGATCGCGATCGCTGTCCCGTCCGCGCTACAGAGGCCGAGACACGCCGTTTCCGTCACCGCGATCGGCGACCAGAAGGCGTTCCGATCGCGGAGCCACGATTCGACGGCCGCCACGACCGCGTCCGCGCCGGCGTCAGCACAGCAGGCGTACTCCGAGTCGCGATCGGTCGTACAGACGAGTACCTGCGCGCCGATCCGATCGCGTTGCTGGGCGGTACGACGGTTCATGCCGCGATCGGCTCTTTCTTGGTCGATGCCGCGTCGTCGACCATCCGCGCGCGATCGTGGAGCCACGCGAAACTGGCCGCCACGATCGCCCAGAGCGCGGCCTGACTGAGGACGGTCAGGCCCTGGAACGCCGTCACCAGGGCGGCCGGCAGCGGGGTCGTGGTGATCGTCGGCGTCACGAGCGGCAGGACGGCGACGGTCACGACGACTGGAACCACCCCGGCCACGACGCCCACGCGCCAGTCACCGGTTCGCGCAGTCGTCAGCCTGTACCCGAGGATCGATCCTGTCGCCACGATCGCGCCGAGGACCATCAGGCAGGCGTAGAGTACGATACGCGCGTCCGGCCCGAGCGCCTGTTCGGCTCCCGGCGTCGCCGGCGGGAGCACCAGCCAGGGAGTGACCGAGACCGTCAGGAACCCGGCCCCGGCGAGCACGACGGCCTTGACGCGACCGCGTCCGGGCAGTGCCGGCTCGAGGAAGTAGAACGCGAGCGCGAACAGACCGCCGAGGAGGATCCCCCAGAGAACTCCGCTCCCGACGCTTACGACCGCCGTCGTCGTCTCGCTGACGGCGTGTGCGGACTCAGTTGCGTCGTGTGCGTGCTCGTGTCCGTGACCGGCCTCGTGGTCCAGTTCTTCCATGTACTCGACGAGCGGGTTCGCCACCGCGGCGAGGTAGCCGCCGTAGCAGACCCCGCCGATCGTTCCCGCGAGAACGCCCCGCTGGAGGTAATCGACGAGCATCAGTGGCAGGTGATCCCGGCCCCGTGCCGGAAGTTGTGCATCGCGTCGTGGGCGATCGGTTCCTGCAGGAACAGCAGCGTAAAGCCGATCGCGGCGGCGAAGAGGACGATTGCCGCCAACTGGATCGGCGTGAGGTCTGCACGTGCGGTGTCGATTCGGTCGTGAACGGTGTCGGTCGTCGCTGCCATAAACTCAACTTGCAATACTGAAATTCAATTTGTAAAACTTCCGGTCCCGGCCGGAATCGCGAGCGTCGCCACTCATCTGCCGTCTGTCGACCGAGGAGAGGCGGCGTCCGTCGAAATCGGTCCCGGTCGACGCCGCCGAAGCAATCCGGAAGGTGTCGCCGGAATCGCGGCGCTGACCGGCGGATAACGAAATCGTTTTCCTGCGGGTACCGCTTGGTCCGATTAACGACTGGAGTCATGAGTATCCAACGACGGTCTCCACGAGGGGGCGCCAATGGCGGTTGAACGCGTGCTCGTCCCGCTGTCGGACACGGTGACCGTCCGGCAAACGGTCGGCTACGCGGTCCGGGACGCTCTCGAGTCGGCCGATTCGCTCGAGTGTCACCTCGTCGTCGCCTTGCCCTACGACGCCGACGTCCCGGAGAGCGACCGGCAACGTGAGGACGCCGAGCAGTTGCTCTCGCGGGCGCGAAACTGGGTCGAGGAGGACGCCGAAGACGCCGACGTGACGATCGAAACGACGATAGTCGGCATCGACGAGTACCTCTTCGGACCCCGTGATTACGCCGAGATTTTCGAGGCGTACGCCGACGACCACGGGATCGACCGCATCGTCCTCGATCCGGAGTACCAGCCCGGCGTTACCGCACAGATGCTCCAGCCCCTCGAACGCGAACTCGATCGTCTCGGATTGGCGTACGACGAGGCACCGGTCGAACGGCCGGCCCGTCACGGGCGACTCGTCGGAACCGGGAAGCGCTTCGACCGGCTGTTCGCCCTCTTCTGGATCTCTTATGGCTTCTATCTCGTCCTCGGGGATCCGACCTACTGGTTCGATCTCGTCACCGGCGCGGCGGTCGCCGGCATCGTCGCCGTCTCGCTCGCGCAGGTGACCTTTTCGGTGCCGCTCGATCGGGTTCAGTCCCCGATCCGGACCGTCCGGTTCGTCGCCTACATCCCGTACCTGCTCTGGGAGATCGTCAAGGCCAACATCGCGGTCTCGATCGTGATCCTCCGGCCGTCGATGCCGATCGAGCCGACGCTGACGCGGGTCAACGCTCGCGTCAGGAGCGGCCTGCCGCTGCTCGCGCTCGCGAACAGCATCACGCTCACGCCGGGGACGCTGACGGTCCGGGCCAACGACCAGCAGTTGCTCGTCCACACGCTGATCCCGTCGGCCCGCGAGGATCTCTTCGACGGCGGCCTGGAACGGGCGATCCGGTTCGTCTTCTACGGTCGCGAGTCGTCCAGAATCCCCTCCCCGCGGGAACGCGACGACGCCGAGATCGTCGGAGGTGACGAGCTGTGACGCCCGTTCCGCTCTCCGAGGTCTTTCTCGCGACCGCGACGCTGTTCGTCGTGCTCGCGATCGCGATGTTCTACCGCGCCGTCGCGGGACCGACGACGCAGGATCGCCTGCTCGCCGTGAACGTGCTCGGGACGAACACGGTCGTGATCCTCGCCCTGCTGGCGGCGGCGCTCGACCAGCCGTGGTTCTTGGACGTCGCGCTGATCTATGCCCTGCTGAACTTCCTGATGTCGATCGCCATCTCGAAGTTCACTGTCGAGCGGGGTGGTGTGCTGTGATCGAGACCGTCCGGTTCTGGTCGATCGTCGTCCTCCTCGGGTTCGGCGTGCTCTTCACGCTCGTCTCGACGGTGGGCGTCATCCGCCTCCCGGACATCTACGCGCGGGCCCACACCGCCTCCCAGACGGACACGCTCGGTGCGGGCTTTGCCCTCGCGGGCGTCGCGCTGGCGTTCGGCTGGCAGCAAGCGGCGGTCTACACCGTCCTCCTGCTGTTCTTCGTGTTTATCACGAACCCGACGGCGGCACACGCGATCGCCCGCTCCGCGGCGGAGTCGGGGGTCGAACCCCTGCTCGCCGACGACCCGGACGACGAGGCCGACGTGACCGTCGACGCCGGAGGTGAGTCGCGATGAGCGCGTTCGCGTACGTGCTCGCCGTCTTCCTCCTCGCGGCGGCGGTCGCCACGGCGCTGTTCCGGGACGTGTTGTCCGCGATCATCGTCTTCGGTGCCTACAGCCTGGGGATGGCGATCCTCTACACGTTCCTGCTCGCGCCCGACGTGGCGATGACCGAGGCCGCGATCGGTGCCGGCGTGACGACCATCCTGCTGTTGCTGACGATCGCACGGACGACCAGGCCCTCGACCGATCGGCTCGTCGAGCGGATCGACGTCCCGGCGGTCGTCGTCGTGGGGGCGTTCGTCGTCCTCCTCTCGGCGACGGTGTTGCCCGAGATGTACCCGGTCGGCGACCCGTCGGCCCCGGTCTGGTCCAACCCGGACGTCACGCAACACTACATCGAGAACGCGTACGACGAGACGGGGGTCCACAACGCCGTCACCGCCGTCCTCGCGGCCTACCGGGGGTTCGACACCTTCGGTGAGGCGGTCGTCGTCTTCGCCGCCGGAATCTCGACGCTGCTCGTGTTGAAACGCGAGGTGTTCGCCTGAATGTCCGAATCAGTCGACGATACCTACACCGAGAGTCAGGTCATCATGACCGCCGTAAAGATCCTCGCCCCGTTTACGCTCACGTACGGCCTGTTCATGGTCCTTCACGGGGCCGACACGCCCGGCGGGAGCTTCCAGGGCGGCGCCATCGTCGGCGTCACCGTCCTCATGCTCGGGTTCGCCTTCGGTATCGAACCGACCCGCCGGTGGCTCCGGAACTCCTTCCTCGTCGGGCTCGTGACCGGCGGCGTCGCCATCTTCGCCGGGGTCGGACTGGGGACGATCCTGCTCGGCGGGAACTTCCTCGAGTACGATCGGATCTACCCGACGCTCGGCATCAAGGGCAAGTGGGGGATGGAGGCCATCGAGATCGGCGGCATCGCGCTGATCGTCTCGGGGGTCGTCATCACCCTCTTCTTCGCGATGGCCGCGGGCTTTACGCCCGAACGCCGCGGCAACGGACCCGCCGAATCGTCCACCCCGTCGGGGTCCGCCGAGGCGACCGATCGGGAGGTGAGCGACGATGATTGAACTGCTCGCGAACCGCTACGCCTACCTCCTGCTGTTCGTCCTGCTGGGGATCGGGATGTACATGATGATCGCCAACGAGAACCTCGTGAAGAAGCTGATCGGCGTCAGCCTCTTCCAGACGGCGATTTTCCTGTTCTTCATCGCCATGGCCTACGTCGAGGGCGGTGCCGCACCGATCGTCCCGAACGAGGGGAGCGAAGTCGCCAGCCCGCTCCCGCAGGTCATCGTGCTGACCGCCATCGTCGTCGGCATCGCGCTGACCGCGGTCGGACTGGCGCTGATCATCCGCATCTACTCGGAGTACGGGACGCTCCGCGAGGATACTCTCAGGGAGGTGCGTGCCGATGAGTAGCGTCGACCTGCTCCCGGCGCTGTTGATCGTCGCCCCGATCGTCGCAGCCACGCTTCCGATCGCGCTCGGGCTGCGGTACGATCGAACCGGCTGGGCCGTCGCGGCGGTCACGACGACCGGCCTGTTCGCCGCCGCCGTCGCCCTCGCCAGCGAGGTCTACACGGCGGGCCAGGTGATCCACCGGCTGGGCGGCTATCCCCGGACGTACGGGATCGAACTGGTCGCGGACCAGTTCTCGATGCTGATCGTCCTGCTCGTGACCGGCGTCGCCGCCGGCGTCCTCGCGTACACGCGACGCGGCGGCCCGCGCGGGAACACCTTCTACAGCGCGTACCTCCTGCTGGTGGGCGGGTTGCTCGGCATCTCGCTGACCGGGGACGTGTTCAACCTCTTCGTCTTCCTCGAGATCACGAGTCTGGCGACCTACGCGCTGGTCGCCAGCGGCGACGGCGCCGAGTCGGCGGTCGCCGCCCTGAAGTACCTGATCCTGGGAACCGTCGCCGCGTCGATGTACCTGACCGGCGTCGCCTTCGTGTTCATGGCGACGGGGACGCTCAACATGATCGAACTCACGTCGGCGATTCCGGCCGCCGAACGCCCGATCCTGATTCGGGCCGGACTCGGGTTCATGATCGTCGGCTTCGCGACCAAGGTCGCCCAGTGGCCGGTCCACACCTGGCAGCCGAACGCCTACCAGCAGGCCCCCGACGGCGCGACGCCGCTGATCGCGGCGCTCGTCTCCTCGGCCTCCGCGTACGCCTTCGGGCGGCTGATCGTCACCGTCTTCGAGGTCGACTACCTCGCCGCGACGGCGAACGCGGCCCCGATCGTCCTCGCGATCGGCTGCGTGAGCGTCCTCGCGGGGACGACGCTGGCCGTGATCCAGACCGACGTCAAGCGGATGCTCGCGTACTCGTCGGTCTCGCAGTTCGGCCTGATCGTGGCCGCCTACGGCGTCGTCATCGCCGGCAGTTCCGAGACGGCCCTGATCGGCGCCGCGATCCACCTCGTCGGCCACGGACTGCTGAAAGCCGGTCTCTTCCTGGCGGTCGGCCTCGTCGCGGTGAGCTACGGCGCTCGCACCGTCGACGAGTACGCCGGCCTCGCGACGGAACGGCCCGTCGTCGCCGGATCGATGGCCGTCCTGCTGTTCGCGCTCGTCGGCATCCCGCCGAGCGTCGGCTTCGTCGGCAAGTGGTACATCGCGCTCGGTGCCGTCGAGTCGCAGCTGTGGCCCGTCGCGGCCGTGATCGTTCTCAGTACGATGCTCACCCTCGCCTACGCCGCTCGCCTGCTCGAGAAGATGTACTTCACGCACCCGCCCTCGATCGAATCGATCCCGTCGCCGGAACCGGTCGCGACCGACGGCGGCGACGCCACCGCTCCGGACGGGGCCTCTCCTGACGCCGTCTCGATCGGCATGGTGTCGATCGTCGTCGTCGCCGCGCTCGCCGCCGTCGCGCTCGGATTCGCCGGTGGCGCGATCGCCGACCTGCTCGCCCCCTTCCTGACGGAGGTGTTCAACTGATGGTGGATTCGATCCGACCACTCGCCGCCGTTCTCGTCTCGGCGATCGCGGTGGTCCTGATCGTCGCGTCGCATCGCCGACCGAACGTCCGCGAGGGGTGGTCCGTCCTGGCCGCGCTCGCGAAGTTCGCTATCGTCGCCAGCATGCTCCCCGGCGTGCTGGCCGACGAGGTCTACGTCTGGCGGCTCAGCGACGCGATCGGCGTCCAGTTTCTCGAAGGGGTCGACTTCGTGTTGCGCGCCGATCCACTCGGCGTCTTCTTCGCCCTGCTCGCCAGTTTCCTCTGGATCTTCACGTCCTTCTACGCCGCCGGCTACATGCGCGGGCTGGACGAACACGCCCAGACGCGGTTTTTCGCCGCCTTCGCGGCGAGCCTCTCGACGGCAGTCGGGATCGCGTTCTCCGGGAACCTGGTGACGATCTTCGTCTTCTACGAACTGCTGTCGCTCGTGACGTACCCGCTCGTCGCCCACAACGAGGACGACGAGGCTCGGATCGCCGGCCGCAAGTACCTCGCCTACACGTTCTTCGGCGGCGGAGTCTTCCTGCTCGCCGGGACGGTGATGGTCTACTGGCTCACCGGCCTCGTCGGCACCTCGACGACGGCGTTCGAGGCCGGCGGCATCGAACTGCTCGCGGAGGCGGCGGCCGCCGAACCCGCGTACGCACAGGTCACGTTCTTCCTGCTGATCGCCGGCTTCGGCGTCAAGGCGGCGCTGATGCCGATCCACTCCTGGCTCGCCGACGCGATGGTCGCGCCGACCCCCGTCTCCGGCCTGCTCCACGCGGTGGCGGTCGTCAAGTCCGGCGCGTTCGGGATCGCCCGCGTCATCCTCGACGTCTACGGGCCGGGATTGATCCACGACCTGCCGCTTTCTATCCCCGGTATCGGCGAAGTCGGACTGAACATTCCGGTCGCGCTGGTCGCCGCCTTCACGCTGACCGCGGCGAGTATCATCGCACTCCGCAAGGACCACCTCAAGCGGCGGCTCGCGTATTCGACGACGGCACAGCTCTCCTACATCGTCCTCGGACTCTCGCTGTTGCACCCGTACGCGGTCGTCGGCGCGCTGTTTCACATCCCCGCCCACGCGTTCGCGAAACTCACCCTGTTCTTCTGTGCGGGGGCGATCCACGTCGAGACCCACACCGACTACATCAGCGAGATGGCCGGCATCGGGAAGCGGATGCCGCTGACGATGACCGCGTTTACCGTTGGCGCGGCCGGTATGGCCGGTCTGCCGCCGATCGCCGGCTTCGTCAGCAAGTTCTACATGCTGATCGGCGCGGGCGACGTCGGCGGGAGCTACTGGCTGTTCGCCGGAGCGCTCCTGCTCTCGGCCGTGCTCAACGTCGGCTACTTCTGGCCGGTCGTCTACACGGCGTTCTTCGAGAGCGAGGACCGCCACGAAGCGAAACCGCTGCTCGAGTTCCCGCGGGGCGGCGTGCTTCGGTCCTACGGCAGCGAGGGAGCCGAGCAGATCGCCGCCGACGGCGGCGAGACGAACCGCTCCGAAGCGCCGGACACGGCGGAGTCGACCGACGAGACCGACGCGGACGACGAGGAGTACGAGTACGCGGTCGACGAGTACCCGAGCGACGCCGACGTTCCTGGCGAGACGGGCGAGCGGGTCAGCAGCGTCGACCACCACGGCGACCACGACGACCACCTCACCGGCGGACCGCCGGCTACGGGCTGGCAACGCCGATCGCCGTTCGCCGAGAGTACGTGGCTCATGCTCGTGCCCATCGCCGTCATCGCCACGGGAGCGATCGTCCTCGGCGTGGGCCCCGACTACGCGGTCTTCCTCGACCTGGCGGTCCGGATCGTCGAAGCCGTCTTCGGCATGCCGTTCGAGGAACTGGGTGACGTACCGTTCGACGATCTCATGACGGAGGTGACCGACTGATGGAACTCGAACTCCTGTCGCTTGCGTACCCGCCGCTCGTCGTCTTCGCGGCGGCCTTGCTCGTGCTCGTACTGCCGCGGCTCGCCGGGTTCGCCGTCGGGGCGCTAAGCCTCGCGGCCGTGCTCGCCATCTCGCTCGTCGCGCCGGCGGGCCAACACCTTGCCGGCACCTTCCTCGGGTTCGACGTCGTCCCCTACTACGTCGACGACTTCTCCCGGATGATCGGCCTCGGGCTGGGCTTTTTGGGCGTCTGTAGCGTCGTCTACGCCTACTCGAGCGAGGCCAGCGAGACGCTCGTCGCGTTCGCGCTCGCCTACGTCGCCTCGTCGCTCGGGGCGGCCTTTGCGGGCGACTGGCTCGTTCTCCTGTTCATGTGGGAGCTGATGGCCGTGACCAGCACGCTGGTGGTCTGGCACTACGGCGGGGAGGCGGTCCGTGCGGGCTTCCGGTACGCCATCTTCCACGGCACCGGCGGGGTGCTCGTGATGATGGCGGTCGCCGTCCACTACGTCCAGATCGGGTCGTTCAGCTACGCGGCTCACGACGGGATCGCCGGCGGGATCCCGGCCGTCCTCGCGGTCCTCGGGATGGGCGTCAACGTCGCGTTCATCGGTTTTCACACCTGGCTGCCCGACACCTACCCGCGACCGCACATCGCGGCCTCGGTGTTCCTCTCGGTGTACACGACGAAGACGAGCGCGTTCGTCCTCTACCGGGCGTTCCCGATCGGGAGCGAGAGCGAACTCGCGATCTACGTCGCGTACATGGGCGGCCTGATGTCCGTCTACGGCGCGACGTTCGCCCTGCTCCAGCACGACATGCGGGCGCTGCTGTCCTACCACATCCAGGCCCAACTGGGCTACATCGTCGCCGCGATCGGCATGGGTGCAGCGATGGCTTCCGAGATCGCCGTCGCCGGGGCGCTGTCGCACCTGTTCAACAACATCCTCTTCAAGAGCCTCCTGTTCATGGCCGTCGGCGTCGTCATCTTCCGCACCGGCGAGGAGGACCTCTACAAGCTCGGCGGCCTCTGGCGCGAGATGCCCCTGACCGCGATCGGGTTCGGCCTCGGCGCGCTCTCGATCACCGCGATTCCGGGGTTCAACGGCTACGTGAGCAAGGGGATGATCTTCGACTCCGCCGATCCGGGCTACTACGGGCAGCCCGAGTACCAGGCGCTGTACTACCTGCTCTGGCTCGGCGCGATCGGTACCCTCCTCTCGTTCATCAAGCTCGGCTACTACGTCTTCTTCCACGGCGAGAGCGACTTCGAGGTCCCGGACGCAAAGCCCGGCCAGACCGTCGCGATGCTCGGTCTCGGCGGGGCCTGTCTCCTCTTCGGGGTCTGGTGGCAGGGGCTTGCCGACCTCGCACCGACGCTTCACGGCACCGGCGGTCACTTCTCGTTCGCCTACCCCGGCGGCGAGAGCGAACTCCACCCCTACAGCCCCAGCCACCTGGAGACGGCCGGGGTCCTGACTGCGGTCGCCGCCGTCACGTTCGTCCTCGTGCGAAAGCCGCTCTCGAAACTCGACCTCGGGGACCCCGCGATGGTCATCTACCCCGCGACCTACTACGTCAGTCGGTGGACCATGCTCGCGGTGACGGGAACCTACGCCGCCGTCGACGCCGCCGTCGTCGGCGCGGTCAAGCGGTGCTACTGGGTCGGGAACAACCCCGTTCTCGCCGTCGACGCGGCAGCGGGTCGGCTCCCCGACTGGATGGTCGACGTCGACGAACGCCGGCCGACCGACGGCGGCCGACCGTCGACGATCCACCTCCGGGCCGGAATCGGGACGACAGTGCTCCTGCTGACGCTCCTCCTGACGGTCATCCTGTGGCTACTCGTCTGAAGCACCTCCTCGCCCCGCTACCTACGCGAGGATGACGATGCTGTCGGTCCGACACGCCGGACAGACGCGTTTCGCTCCCACGGCGTCGTCGTCGACGAGCATCCAGTTGAGTTCGTTCGCGGACCCGTGCCAGCCGCAGTGTTCACAGTCGGCGTTCATGGATCACTCTACGGTACGGAGTGACATACTCCTTTTTCAGGGTTGCCGGACGGTCGACTCAAAAAATCGCGATCCCACTGCGATCGTCCGCTGTGCCACCGTCGGCCCGCGCAACCGACTCAGTCGGTCGTCTCGTCCCGCGTCTTTTCGTCGTCGAGCAGCGACGGCTGATCTTCGGGCACGGCGATCGACTGCTCGTCGACGGACGCACGAAGCGCCGGTTTCGACGAGGTCGCCTCCCGTCGGTATCGATCGTCACCGGGATCGGCCCGGACGCCACTGGGCGTCAGGTAATCGCCGTCGACGTCGACGTCAGCCTCCCGGCAGAGGCGCTTGAGGACCGATCGCGCACCCTCCGTCGTGATCGTCGGCGGCGCGATCGATCTGTCGCGGGCGAGTTCCCGTGCCGTCGACGCCGAAAGCAGGGCGTCGATCTCCGTCCCGTCGTGGCCGCGTTCAGCGAGGACGTCGCGGACCCGACGCGCGATCGACGGGGCGTGGCGCGTCGGGAACAGCGGCCAGTCGTTCGCGGGTGGATCGAGAACGACCCGGTACTTGCGAAGCGGGGTCCTAGCCGGGGCGGGTAGCGGTACGTCCTCGAGTCGCTGGGACTTCCCCAGCACCCTGATCGTCCCGGTGTAGAAGTCGACGTCGTCCCAGGTCGCGCCCGTTCGGCGGTCGTCCTCCGGCATCCGGAACAGTTCCGATCCCCGCACGCCCGAGTGGGCGAGCATCGCGACCATCGCGTACTCGCGCAGACGGGAGCGACGCTCCGTCGACTCCACACCCGACGACTCGAGCGCCCGGTCGCGGACGTACCGTTCCAGTGAACGACGTTGCTCGGCCGTCCAGGATTCCGTTTCGGATCGATCGTCCCCCGACGGTAGTGCCGATTCGGCGTGGGGCGTCGCGGCCGGGTTCTCCTCCAAGATGCCCCCGCGGACACACCACGAGAGGAACGCCCGGACGACCGCGTAGTACGTCCCGGCGGTCGACGCCGTGTACTTCCCCTGCGACGTCCGATCGTTCAGTTCGGCCGCGTAGGCGCGCATGTGAGCCGACTCCAGTTCGAACAGCGACGTGACGCCGTACTCGACCGCGAGCCACTCCGCCCAGCGGCGCAGGATCGACTCGGCGTTCGTCGCGTACGTTCCGGCTCCCGACCCGTCCGGGTCGCCGACGGCCTTCCGCTGGAGGTACGCATCGATCGCGTCCACGACGGCGACGGCGTTCACCGGCCGATCACCCCGATAGCTCCTGACCACCGACCCCGACTCGACGGGGACCGATCGACGGCACGCAGGTGCCCGCGGCGCTCCGAACGAGACGACGGGCCGGCGGAATCGACCCCGTGGATCATCTATGTGGACGCAACCGTTCCACGACCCTAAAGCTGTGTTTTTGCGTACCGGCGGAACACGCGTCCGGACGACACGGATACGAACGATCCGCCTCCGGAACGACAGTCGCTACTGCCGGGCGATGCACATTCGATCGCACGACGGCTCGAAGCAAGATCGAACACCGCCACTCTACAGGCTGAACAGACCGAGTGGCACGGGCTTGACCCCCGGCGCAGTTCACCCCCACGATAATCTTCTTCGACATCGAATTGGCTTGACCCGCCTCGGCCGGAATTGGCCTGCGCTGTTTTGATGGACGGTTCGCGCGCATGCGTCGTCGTGACAGCATCGTACGGGCCCGGCTTTCGCTCACTCACCTCGGAGGTCCACGATCACCGACCGACGATCGACGGCACCATTCCGAACTGGCTCTCGGGGACGCTCGTACGGAACGGCCCCGGTCGATTCGAGGTTGGAAGTCGCCGAGTCAACCACTGGTTCGACGGGCTGGCGATGCTCCGGCGGTACGCCTTCGACCGCGGCGAACTGCGATACTCCAATCGCTTAACCGATCCCGATTCGACGTCCCGAGGCGACGAGCGAGGACGATGGCGTCGTGATGGCGACGGCGCTCGACGTCGATCGCGAGCAGACGATGGTCCTGATCTTCGACACAAAGACTCTCACACTGCAGGCGAGAGCGTTCTTCCCGCATCCGGAACCGTTCGGGTTCCACGGTCGGTTCTTTCGAGACGTGTAGCGGTCCGTTCGACAGATCGGTATCTCGATGGCTTCAGCAGAGAACGGCGTCCCCGTACGTCCGCTATCGTCGCCACTGAAAGTCACTGTACACCTGGTTGCAGGACGGCTTTGCGATCAGCGTGTACATCGGGTCAGTGGCTACGATAGGTAGCAATCGTGACCGTCCCATCAGTAGAATCTGCCAGTAGCCCCCGAAGGCGGGTAACCAGATGCCAAGCGGATAGACGACCCGTCGTTCGATTCCACCTCCTCCGAGGAACTCGAGTGGATGGGGACACGGATGACCGAGCCGAAAAAGAAGGCACTGACGAGGACGAGCAGAGAGAGTGCGCCAAAGAGTCCGCAGAGGAAGAGAACGGTCCGGAAACGACCCGAGATGAGCGGACGGCGGCGAGACCACCAGCGAAGAACGTGAGAAGAGCGAATATGCCGTGCCGCGGCGTCACGTTTCCCGGATAACGCCGACCCAGAACGCACCGAACCCGAGGACCGCGAGCGGGAACCACCGCGGCCCATGGCACGGTAGAGGAGAGACGCTGAGAGAACCTAATCAAAGCCCTACGGTGTCCAAATAGCGATTCTGACCGATCTCACAGTGAAATTGGTGCATCAAGATCGGGATCAGCTTTGATGATGGCCGAAAGCTGAGGCTGTAACTGATCGAACTGGGGAGTTAGTTCCACCAGTTGCGGTTCCTGTTCGTAGCTGACGAGCGATTGGTCCGCTAACTTCGGGAGATGCAAGTGGTGCAGCGCCAGCCGAATCTGCTTTGATTCTTCTTCGGAAACCTCTGCAAGAGGCGCGTGATGATTGTGTTTGAGGATCGTCTCCGTGAGATCGCTTACCGTTAACGACCGCTTCTCGTGCGCGAGCGTTGCGAGGATGATGCGACGGTGTTGCTCCTTACACAGTTCGAGAACCGTGTCGAACTCAGTAGTATGCCCAACCACGAAAGAAGAAAACGCCTCTTTGCGTAAGAGGAGACGTGCTGTATAGTACTAATTCGGGTGGTGGAGTCCAGACATTCCACAACTGGAGAATCATTCCTCATCCTCGTCTTCATTTGGATGGCTGATCGTCAACGTACTCGTAATGAGATTGTTGTGTGCAGCGCGAAATCGATTCGAGAGTGTCTGCTGGGCCACCCCCATTTGATCCGCCAGTTCACGCATTGTCACCGCTCGTGGGACCTCATAGTAGCCTGCTTCGAGCGCAGTGACCAGCGTCTCGCGTTGCTTCGGTGTGAGATCGTACTGGGCGCTCGCCATCGGCTGTTCCTGTTCTTGGATCGAATTGAGTTCGTAAGAAATACCATTTTCACTACAGTACTCTTGAAACTCCGAGAGGGCGTCCTGACTGTCGAATCGCATCCGTAGTTCCCACTCTTCCGCTTTCCCGATCGCTTGTAGGATCGTTGCCCCGAGTTCGACGTATGCATAGATGATGGTCTCGACGTTTTCAGTCCACTCGCCACGGTACAATTTCGCCTTTTCTATTTCATCAATCCGAACAATGTTTTTCACGGATTCATCGTCCTGAAACGCCTCTTCAAACTTCGCGTGATTACCACCACTCACCCAGAAATACGGCATAAGTCGATCTTCCATCGTTGCCACGACTTGCTCGATCTCGTCGACCATCTGTGGGGCCGCTGTGAGTGCATGATTCAATGCGAGATCATCCGATTTGACGGAAAACTCGGCAATAATGCTCATACCTCCAATTGGAGGTCAGACGTATAAGTCGCAGTCGAAGCGCCTGTGCTATCCAGATAGAGTGGCAAGTCCATCACCTGTACTGACCGACCCTCACACCTTGTCATCGACCTGTATCTCGTACCACATTCGCGCACTGAATTCACCCGGATTCTGTCAGTGCGGTCGGTTGTAGCTGTCATCCAGGAGCAGGATGTCCGCACTGTAGTGGATCAGTGACGAGTTCGGCGTCGAACTTTTCTGGCCTCTCGATTTCGTGGAGGACGTTTAGAACGTGTCTGTCAATAGTTTTCGGACCGATCGTTTCTAGGAGAACGAACCCCAATTCTGTATAGCCGCATACGATTCATCGATTTTGAATCCATACCACTGCTGGATTGCTTATTTCAGTTGTCTCATGCAGACAACTGAGTTAGCAGTAGTTTTATGAGACTGTCACGACTACCGAAATGGACGACCATGACGATCGCAGAACGTGCCCGGATCGAAGCGAACGACCTTCTCGATCGGACGAGTACATGAGCCAACAGGACACGATCAACTGGTCGCGCAAGTCGCTCGCCGAACTCCAGGCGATCTGGAACGCCCACATCGAACCCGACCTCGCGCGAGACGGCCTCGCACTCGATCGCCGCCCGACCTACGAGGAACTCGTCGACGCCGGCTACTCGGGGATCGCCTACGCACTGCGTGAACACCACGAGCTCACGCTCGGCCAGTTCCTCACGACGGTCGGCTACCCGGAATCCGATTCTGACGGCGCGTACCCGTGGGGGATCGACGACGAAACCACCATCCACGAACTCGAGTTATACCTCGACACAAATCTTCCGCGGAAGGGACTCGCCGAGAGCACGATCGATTCGAAGCGATCGCGACTGGCCCGCTACGTCCGCACCTACGCCGATCGCTTCGGGCCGGCCGATATCGTGACTCGCGTCCGTGAGGACGCCGTGACCCCGCGGGGCGAAAAACAGCGCGTGCGAGCCGTCTTCGATACGTTCGACCAGGAACTCGACAGCGCCGAGTCGAAACACAAGCACCTGACCGACGTCCGACTATTCTACGAGTGGCTGGCCGGCGATCGCGACGCCGAGTTCAACCCCTCCCGCGGCGCGCCCCACGAAACGCGCTGGAAGGGCGCGACGCCCGACGAGGACGATCGCGACCCGCCGGCACTCGAAGCGGCGCACGTCCGTTCGCTCGTCGAGGCCTGCGAGTCACCGGCCGAGCGCCTGCTCGTCGTCGCCGCGTGTGCGTGGGGCCTGCGCCGGGGCGAGATCGCCGCCCTCTCGATCGACCAGTTCGAACCGTCGTCGGACGGCCGGATAGACGTCGACGCCGACGACCCACGGATCGTATTCGGCGACGAGCGAAAGAACGGCCCCGGACGCGTGTCGGTACACTACGGCCTCGAGACGCTGGCCGATCGGGTGTTACAACTGGCCGATCGCGAGGACTGGAACGGCTACCTGTTCCCGAGTTCGGCCGCTTCGAGCGGCCACGTCACGCCGGATACGATCACCGCTCGCTTCAAACGACTGGCAGAGCGGGCAGATATCTGCGTGCGTGGCGAGACGCCGACGCCGCAGTACGGGCGCCGGTTCTGGTACCGGACCTACGCCGACGCCGTCGAGACGCTCGCCGAACGCGTCGAGGCGATCGCGGACGAACAGGGCAGCGACGACGCCAGCGTGGTCGTCGAAAACTATCTCGGCGAGGGGGACGCACGAAAACGGCGGCGAAAACTCATGCACGATCGGCTCGCAGAGCCGTTCGAAGCGTGAATCGCCGGTCGAGCTACGGCCCAGTTTCGGGGGACTGGAATTCCCCGCCGGGTGCCATCTCGTCACCGCCGCCGAGATCGACGGACGGTTGCTCGCCCGTCACCAGGAAGTCGGCGACGTTGCCGACGAGCACGTCGTTGTCGGCGCGGTGAGCGTTCTCGGGCGCCATGAAGCTCGAGTCGCCGATCATGGCGACGTTATCGTTGACCGCGGCGACTCCGTAGGTGCCCGCTTCCCGGGTCGTCGAGTGTCGCGTCCCGTCGGTGGTCTCGAGCACTGTCGTTCCCTGGCTCGTGCCGACCGGGGATGCACCGCGGAGGACGGCCTCCTCGACGCCATCCGTCAGCGGATCCACGCCCGACGGGCCGGTGAAGACGCCGAGATAGTTGTTGTCGTTCTCTACGAGGTTGTAGACGTAGCCGGCCTCCGTGTACAGCCCCTGACTCGACGCGATCTCGTCGATGTCGTCCGAGCTTCCGGGATCGGCAGCGATTACGGTCCGACCGCCGGCGTCCGCGAACTCGGTAATCGCGTCCCGTTCGTCGACGGACAGGCTCGCAGTGCCGAGCGCGACGAACGCGTCGGCCTCGTCGAGTTTGTCGGCGAGCGGGCCGTCCTGGCGCTCGTCCTGGTAGTAGACGACCTCGTGGCCGTTCGCGACCAGGGCAGATGCCAGTGGGCCGACGCCGCGTTCCGGACCATCCATCGACCCGACGGACAGCTGCGGACCGGCGGGCTGGTCTCGAATGGGCAACGGCTGGCCGACTCCGATCCCCGCCGCTGACGCGGAGCCAGTGTGGATCACGATCGTATTCTCCGGCTCGTCGCTCTCCATCGTGATCTCGCCACCGTCCTCGGTCTGGTCGGCGATGAGCGAGCTGTCGATGTGGTCGTGGTCGACGTCCGACGTGGGCGTCCCGTCGTCGAGGATCATGGCACCACCGGTGAGGGTCCCGACGGTGAGCGCGAACACGAGGACGAACGTTCCGAACAGGATTTTGACGGAACTCATGGCGCCTCACCTCCGGTGTGGTCTGCAGACGAGTTCGACGGCTCGTGCCCGTCCGACCCGGTTCCCGAGCGTTCGGCCCCGGCGTGGGTCTCGAACTGGGTTCCGAACAGATCGTACCACAGCTCCTGCGTGACTAGCAGCGGCTGGTACGGACTGAGTTCGGTTTCGGCCGCCGTGACGACGACGTCACCGTCGGTAGTCGCCTGGAACAGCGGCGGCATCGACTCGCCGTCGGGTCGGTGGGTACTGATCTCGAAGGAGTCCAGTCCGGCCCGATCGGCGACCTCGTAGATCGCGTCGTCGACCGTTCCGATCTCGTCGGCGTAGCCGTTCTCGACGGCTTCGACGCCGGTGTACGTGCGAGCGTGAGCGACCTCCTCGCGATCCAGTTCGAGTTCGTCACCGCGGTTTTCCATCACGCTCTCGAGGAAGACCTCCTGTATCGTCTCGGTCTGGGCGCGGTCGTCGTCGGGGTGGAACGTTCCCTTGTCGGGGGCGCTGTTGCCCTCGTTCGGCCCGCTGGGCATCGGAGCGGGACCGGCGACGCCGACGCTCCCGACCTGTGCGGTCGGCGCGACGTAGATGTCGTCGGCCGTTAGCATCGTGTAGTACGCGCCCGAGGCACCGATCGAGTCGACCGCCGCGATGACCGGCATCTCCTGGGCGGTCCGCTCGACGGCTGTATACATCCGTTCGCTCGAACCCGGTGAGCCACCGCCGCTATCGACGTCGAGGACGACGGCCTCGATCGAGTCGTTGTGGCGCGCTTCCCTGAGTTCGTCCTCGACGAACTGTGACGTTCCCGAGTGAATGATCCCATTGACTTCGATAACGGCGACCGTTCCATCGTCGTCGCTCGTCTGTCCGTACACCTGTGGTGCCACGAGTGCACCCACGATGACGGCAACGAGCGCCACGACGGCGAGTTGCTGTCGGCGTGGAATTTTATCGATTGGCCATAACGTCATGTCAATCGTAACTCATTCTCTCGTGATAATAGTCCCGTACCCGTGTTTTCTCCCTCAGAAAACGCATCCACGGGATCGGTACCACTATATGGCTACAGTATTTATCGATCAGGTTCGTGCCGGAAACATCCGGCCTCTATGCGATTCGAAGCGGTCCGTTCCATTGGTCCGCCGAACTCTCTAGGATGTCAGTGCTTGAATTACGGATCCGTGACACGACGAAAGCGTTCCCGTGACCTCGATCGTCACGAACCGACTTCCGTCTCCGTTCCGGACGACTATGTTATAAATTATATTTTGCTATATACAAATCGACTCCGGACCTGCCACAACTTCTGGATGTGGATCTCTACAAACCACTAGCCAGCTACTACGTCGAAGTTACAGCAATTAAGAACGAGATTAAATAGCTCACGCTTAGAGTGGCGCGATCGGGCGGACGAATATGATATATAAATAAGGGATTGTGTGCAGAGAAAAGTTTTAAACAGCCCGCCATTGACACTGAATCTCACGGTATGAGCAAGCAAGACTCCGAGGATATACCAGTCATGCAACGGCTATACAACCGAATATGGCTATTGGCAGTGGCTGGCATCATCTTTTTCTTCATCACATATGTGGGATGGGGACTGGTAGATGTCCTGTCGGTGCCTGCGGGGTGACCCATGGCGGGACCATTCGATGAACCCGAGGGCAACTGGTGGGACGAACCGGTCAATCGGCGTGAGGCCGCCTGGCTCGGCATCGCGGGGGTGTGGTCACTGGGCATCTTCGGCTGGATGAGCGGCTTCACCCGCTTCGGCGACCAGAACCCCGTCGGCGAGACGTACGCGGTCGATCCAGACGAGTACCAGGAGACGGTCCAGGAGTACAAGGAAGAAGCCGAAGAGAACGAGGAGGGACACCTCATCCCGCCGGGAGACTCGGTCTACATCGGCGGCGTGCGGTTCAACTGGGACGGCCTCCCGGTGGTCCTCGAAGCGGGCCGGGAGTACGATATCCACATGGGCGCCTACGACGTCCAGCACGGCTTCTCGATCCGTCCGGAAGACAACCTGAGCCAGCAGATCAACCTCCAGATCCTCCCGGACACCGAGTGGGTCGTTCCGATGACCTTCGATGATCCGGGGACGTACCACGTCATCTGCAACGAGTACTGTGGCCAGGGTCACTACAGCATGCACGGCACGCTCTACGTGGAGGAACCGTAAATGGTATCGACTGTCTCACAGCTGTTCGACAACGACTACGACGACGAAGGGTTCCGGACCTGCTCGGTGACCGGGCTCGAGATCCATCGCTCGGCCGAGAATCACGTCAAACTCTTCGGACTGACGGCCGTCATCGCGCTCGTCGTCGGTGGATTCTTCGCTATCTCCGTCGCGATGACTCGCTGGGAGGTTATCGGGTTGATGGACGAGGCCGACTACTACCGCCACCTCAGTATGCACGCCTGGAACCTCCTCATCTTCTGGCTGGTGTTCATGGAGATCGCCATCCTCTACGTCGGCGGCCCGATGGTGCTCGGTCGACGACTGCCGCTGACGACGGTCGCGAAAGCCGGCTGGCTCCTCATGGTCGCCGGTGCCATCGGCGTCAACTACTTCATCTGGACGGTGTCCGGAGCCGAGGTGGAACCGCTGCTCACGGCCTACGTCCCCCTGAACGTCCCGACGGGATTCTACGCCAGCGCCGTCGTCTTCCTGCTCGGAGCGACCGTTGCCGCAGTGCCGTTCTTCGCCACGATCTGGAAGGAGAAGCGCTGGGGGACGAGGAAGACGCTCCCGCTCGCGGCCTTCGGTGCGTTCGTCACGGGCATCATTGCCGTCCAGGCCATCCTCGGCGGCATCTCCGCCTTCAGTTACGCCCTCGTCTGGAAACTCGGTATCATCGAGACGATCAACAGCGGCGCCTATCGGACGCTCTTCTGGACGATCGGTCACGGATCACAGCAGATCAACCTGCTGGCGATGATCACGGTGTGGTACTTCCTGACGCACGTCGTCGGCGGTGCGGTGGTCGTCAGCGAAAAGGTCTCGCGATCCGCGTTCATTCTCTACCTGTTCTTCATCAACCTCGGAGCGGCCCACCACCTGATGGCGGACCCGGCGCTCGGCGTCGGCTGGAAGCTCTTCAACACGTCGTACGCGTTCTACGGTGCGGCGTTCGCGAGCATGATACACGCCTTCGCAATCCCGGCGGGGCTGGAGGCTGGCCGTCGCCAGCGGGGCCTCGGCGGCGGCCTGTTCGGCTGGCTCACCTCCGCTCCCTGGCGGAATCCAGTCTTCTCTGCGACGATCTTCAGCATCATCCTGTTCGGGTTCGTCGGCGGTATCACCGGCGTCTTGATGGGCCAACTCCAGCTCAACATGACCTGGCACAACACCTTCGCGACGGTCGGGCACTTCCACGCCACCGTCGCAGTGGGGACGACGCTCGCCTTCATGGGGCTGGTCTTCTTCGTCGTTCAGACCATGTTCCGCCGGGACTTCGTCTCCGGTGTGCTCGCGTCCCTCGTACCGTACTTCTACGCCGGCGCGATGGGCATCGCGACGCTGGTCATGATCTACCTCGGCATCCTCTACGGCGTGCCGCGACGGACCTCGAGCGTCGTCCGGAACATCCCCGGAGCCGACTTCAGCATCTCCGCGGCCGCACCACTCATGTCCCTCTTCGGCGTGTTCGCCGTCCTGGCGATACTCGCCGGTGCCCTGTTCATCCTCGTGACGCTCGGGTCGCTGCTGTTCGGTGCCCGCCTCGACACGGGCGAGGACGCCGGCTTGCGTCCCGACGGCGGACTGAAACCGGACGGTGGCGAGTCGGTCCACGCCGTCGACATGCGCGGTACCTTCGCCATGTGCCTGATCTTCATGGCGACGTTCGTCGCCCTCTACGTCATCAACTGGTTCCTCCTCGTCCAGTTGTGGTCCATCGGCGCTTGACTCTCCACTCTGTCCACCATTCGACACCGTCAGACTACCGGTTTCATGCCATCTACGTAATACACCCAAGATGTCAGATCAACGCACTTCGAGGTCGCTTCGATGGTATCTCGGTCGACTGTGGCGCGACCTGTTGAGCGTGTACTACGCCAACACCCCAATCTGGAGATGGCTGAAGAGCGGTGCGTTGGTCTTTTTCGGCTTCTTCGCCTGGATGAGCGGCACCGTCCTGTTGTCCGTCCGGCCGGAGTGGGGGTTCCTCACTTACGTGATGGCGTACGGCTTCCTGTTGCTCTTCTGGGGACCGTTCACGCACTTCGTCGTCGTTCCCGTCTCGATACGGCTCCGACGGACCGCCGAACACCCGACCGTGCGGGCGGTGAACCGACACGCGGGCAAGATCAACCTCTCGATCTTCTTCACGCTCGTACTCGTTTTCGGAACGTTCACACCGGGTATCATGATGTTCGAGTTCGATCCGGGCCTCGGGGACGGAGAGCAGGACGACGTGCGTGGCACTCTCGTCTGTGACGTAGACGACGACGTCGTCTCCTGTCACGTCGACGGAGCCCAGGGAATCGACCACGTCGTCGCCACCTCCGGCGGAGAGGTCGTCGCAACTGTCGACGAGCCCCCGTTCGCGTTCGAGGTGCACACGGACGAACTCCAGGAAACCAGAACGGGGAACGAACTCGTCGTGGAGTATCGGGACGAGTCCGGAGAGTTGCTCCGTCGTCAGGTCAGAACGTTCTGACGACGCGGCCCGAGGGTCTCACCGGATCACGGTCCGTCGCGAGTTGGAGACCACGATGATACTGCTGGCGGCCATCGCCAGCGCAGCGAAGAAGGGATTGATGAGGCCACCGACGGCGAGTGGGATCGCGACTGCGTTGTAGAGAAACGCCCAGCAGATGTTCTCGCGAATCCGCCGCCGCGTCCCCGTCGCGAGGGCGAAGACGTCGTCAACCGCCGTGAGATCGCTGTCGGTAACCACGACGTCGGCAGCGTCGGCGGCGCGAGCGGTCCCGTCACCCATCGCGATCCCCAGGTCCGCCGCCGCCAGCGCCGGCGCGTCGTTCGTGCCGTCGCCGACCATCACCGTCGTTCCGGTCGCGGCGAGGCGGCGGACCGTCTCCACCTTGCCGTCCGGTGGGACGCCCGCGAACACGCGATCGACGGCCTGATGATCGCGAAACCGTTCCGCGCTCGCCCCGTCGTCCCCGGTGAGCACGGCGACCTCACAGTCTTCGAACGCGTCGACCGCGGACTCCCACTCGGCTCGTTCTCGATCCGCTATCGTGACGACGCCGCGGGCCTGGCCGTCCCACCCGACGACGACCGGTAACTCGCCCCGGCGATCGACCTCGGCGATGCGAGCGGCGAGTTCCTCGGGGATCGCCCCCACTTCTCGCTCCACGAGGCCCGGCGTCCCGACCACGATCCGGCGCGACCCGACGATCGCCGAAACACCCTCGCCGGGATGCCGGCTGAACTCTCGCGCGTCGGGCAGTTCACGTACAGCAGCGGTGTCATCCGGAGAGCCGGACGCTCCGTCCGAAACGCCGCCGTCAGGTGTCAGCTCCGATTCGCCTTCCGAACCCGGGATAGTCGCGTCCACTATCGCATCCGCGACGGGGTGACTGGCGAACCGCTCGACTGCCGCCGCAAGCCGCAAGCACTCGCTCGACCCAGTGACGTCGGTCACGCGCATCTCGCCGGCCGTCAGCGTCCCGGTTTTGTCGAAGACGACGACGTCGGCGGCAGGTGCGGTCTCGAAGACCGACTCGTTCGTGACGACGACGCCCCGCTCGAGTGCGTCACGTAAACCGGCGGAAATCGCGAGCGGCGTCGCCAGTCCCATTGCACACGGACACGAGACGACCAGGATCGTCAGGCCGGCGAGCAAGGCGGCAGCGACGGTGCCGCCGGTCAGGAGTTGCCAGAGCGCGACGGTCGTCCCGAGGACGAGTACCAGCGGGACGAAAATCGTGGCGAGCGCGTCCGCCAGTCGCTGGGCGGCCGGCGACTGGCTCTGGATCTCCCACAGTGCCGACGCGATACGGTCGACGGTGCTCTCCGCCTCGGGGCCGACCTCGACGACGAGGGCGTCGTCGGCGACGACCGATCCGCCGACCACCTCGTCACCGGGTGCTTTGGTCACCGGCAGCGACTCGCCGGTCAAGACGGACTCGTCGACGTCCGCTACCCCCTCGACGACGGTGCCGTCCACGGGAACGCGTCCTCCGGGCGCGACGACGAGTCGATCACCCGGCTCAACCGAATCGACGGGGACGGTCTCTCTGCCGTCGGCGGTGAGTCGCGTGGCGTCGCTAACGCGGGCGGTCGTGAGCGTCGAGATGGCGTCCGTCGCGCGTCGTCGAATCCGATCCTCGTAGTATCGGCCGACCGTGACGACCATGATCACCGCGACGCTGACGTCGTAGTACAGGTGCGTGCTGCCGGTCGCGAGTGCGACCGTACTGTACGCGTACGCCGACAGCGCCGCGACCGACACGAGCAGGTCCATGTTCGGCTGTCGCGTCTCGATGCTTACCCAGGCACCCCTGAGTACGGGAAAGCCGGTATAGAAGAGTACGGCCGACGTGAACAGGCCGATGAACACCATCGGGAGGTAGAGTGTGAGGGGGGTCGTCGTGTCGACCGCAATCAGGCCCGTGTCCATACCGAGGTAGCTGGGATAGAGGAAGAAGAAGTACCACGGCATCACGAGCATCGTGAAGAATCCGCCGACGATCAGTCGCTGGACGGTGTCGCGCTGGCGCTCCCTGGCAGTATCGTCGACCCCAGGCCCGCCGGCGTCGTCACGAAACCGGACCGTGTAGCCGTGCCCCGACAGGAGCTCCGGGAGGGCGGTCTCGGATACCCGCTCCGGGTCGGAGACGACCCGAGCCATCCCCATCGCGTAGTTGGCGTCCACCGCGTAAATCCCGTCGACGTCGTCGGCGTGCAGCCCGAGAAACGCCTCGCAAGTCGTACAGTGCATGCCGTCCACGGCGAGATACGTCTCGACCGCGCCGTCCGGGCGTTCACGCTGTCGCGTGTCCTCGTCGAGCGACCCGGTAGCGGCTCCGGCCGATCGGTCGATCTCGTCGAGTCTCGCGGCGACCTCGCGACAGCCCCGACAGCAGAAGGCCCCGTCGTCGTCGCCCCGCACGGGCGGGTCGGGCGTGGGGAGGTCACAGAGGTCGCAGGAACTCATCAGGGTGGCCGTTCATCGTCGACAGTCGAAAGCCTTGCGCCGCAGTACCACAGCCTGAGGCGATCGTCGACGGCTACGGCTTCGACGTCACGTACCAGTTGGGATCCGAATCGGTTTAGGATGTGTGCCGGTATCCGTCACTATGGTCGGCGATACAGCCGGAGTCTCCGAGGCTTTCGACCCGCGACGGACACGATTGCTTCGGATAGGTGCCGGTGCGCTCGCGGTCCTCGTCGCCTGGCTCCACATCTTGCACCCGGAGTACGGGTATGAACAACTCCTCCGCTACGTCGAGTTCGGGACGCTGTACGACCCGCGACCACCGCTGTTCGTCCTGTCTGGACTGGCGATCTTTGCTGGCATCGTCTGCGGTTTCAAGGGTGTTGCGAAACGGCCAGTCTATCTGATCGGCATCGGACTGATCGGTACGTATCTACTCGGGTACGTCGCCTGGCACACCGTCCTCGATCACGGCGCGTTCTGGCCACACATCGAACCACACCCCCACGAGAATGTAGGACTCGTCGAGTCGATAATCGCCCACCTCGAGGCCGATACCATCGCGATGGTCAGCAAGGCGGCAGAACTCGTACTGCTTGTTTTCCTCACAGTGCTCTACATCGTCGACGTCGAGTAACTCGTCGAACGGCAGCAGGGATGACTGGCCGCCAGTACGTCCCCGCACGTAGCATCGGACCGCGGACAACTCTTTATACGATCCTCGGCGTGCTTCCAAGCACGCAATGATCGAACCCGGCCGCATCGTCACGGGACTGTCACAGGGGCGCGTCGTGGAGACGGAGTTAGGTACCGAACCGACCCGTGAAGAGATTCGAGAAGAGGTATTGCGGTTCAAGCAACAGGGGCTCTGCGGGCGACGGATCGCCGAACAATACCTCGTCCCGTATTTCATCGCGAGTAGCGACTACGGCGATCGAGAGGTCGACATCCTCGACGACGTACTCGCGGAGGAATACCGAGACCTGGATCTTTGCGTCGACGAGCGAAGTCCAGAGTGCAGTCGCTTTCGTGGCGGTTGTAAGGAATACCAGTCGGGCTCGAAGAAGTGAACGAGGTTCAACGACGCTCGCCTGCCGGTAGAGGCGGCCGGCGTTGATCCGATGGCCCTCCCGCTCGATACGAATCCGTCGATCCCGACGCGCTCGATCGTCTATTCCCCCGTCATAGCGGAACCACAGATGCGAATGCACTCCGTAGCTTCAAAGTCGAAACTATAGTAACGACTAGAACTGTTCACACACCCGATCGCACGACGGCTGTGCGATCGGGTGTGCACTGACTTTCAGTGGCTACTATTGGAACGTGTTCCGCCGTGAGGTCGGCCGTATCTGCGTCTGTGACGGAACCCGACCCGCCGACCCAAACCCGGTCTTCGAATCAACCCGGCCTATAGTACGGTACGTAGTTTCGTTTGACGATCGGTCTACGGAAGTCTGATCGGCGGAGAATCCACGACCAGACTCCGTTGTGCTCCCGACGAAACGTCGCCGTCTAACGGTCAGTCGTACTTTCGAAAGCCCATATCGCGGGCCATCTCTCGAAACGACTGCCGACACAGCCAGATATCGTACTTGCCGATCAAGCCCTGTTCGCGGCCAGTGTCTCTGCAGACGCGCTGGTTCCCGGTACGCCCACCCGTTAGGTCGGTTCCGGCGTTTGATTCGCTCGTGGCGTTGGTCGTCCCGCTGTCGGTCATGCCAGCGCCTCCGCTCTCCGTCTCAACGACGGGTCGATCGCCGTGTCCTCGGCGAGTTCCTCGAGAACCGTCGTGGCGTTACAGTCGGCGAGTTCCTCGAGAACCGTCGTGGCGTTACAGTCGGCGAGTTCGCTGAGAGCGTGCCGACGGAACTCGCCGCGGAGGCCGCCCATTCGGACGAGAATTGCGAGATTCGTCGTCTCGCATTCCCGGACGAGTGCGTCGATCGCGTCGTAGCGTTGCGTTCGCGAAACGTTCTTCTTGACTGCCGTTTGAAATGTCGTAGACATCGTTCAGTGGATTATCGTGCGTCCTCGAGTGTGCAATACGATCCTTCTCGGGCCGAGATCCACGCCGTCACCAGTGAGTCTTCGGGGGCAATCGAGTAGATCGTACACAGATCCGGCTCCGAATCCGTGGATTCGACGATCGCGAGACACTCCGGCGCTGGATGCTCGACGGCCGGTGGTGATCCCGTTTCGGTCACGTGGTCGTTCGAGCGCTCGTGAGTCAATCTGCGATGCCGATCTCTTCCTGGCCATCGTGTTCGGGATCCTCTGTCACGTCTTCGTCGGTTTCTTCGGGTGGCTCGAACGTCGGGAACCGATCGTCGAACGCGTCCCAGTCGGCATCCATCTCCTCGTCGGTGAGCAGACAGAGTTCGAGGCGTTCACGGATCGACTCGTGGTCCATCTCGGTCCCGATGACGACCAGTTTCGTTCCGCGGTCACCCCACTCGTCGTCCCAGGTCTCCTCGAGTTCGGGGTACGCTTCGAACTGGTCCTCGCGTTCCTCGGGCGGGAGGGTCGCGATCCAGTTCCCGGCGGGTGCGACCCGAATCGACTGTCCAGCGACGTTCACCATGAGCGCCATCTCCTCGCGGCCGGCGAGCCAGAAGTGGCCTTTCGATCGGACGACGGGCTCCGGGAACGCGTCGAGTAGTTCGGCGAACCGTTCGGGGTGGAAGGGACGTCGCGCCTCGAAGACGAACGAGGTCACGCCGTGTTCTTCTTCGGCCGATTGGTGCGGTTCCTGGAGTTCCTGCATCCAGCCGGCCGATCGGCTCGCTTCCTCGAAGTCGAACCGGTCAGTATCGATGATCTCGTCGACGTCGACTCGGCCGTGAGTCGTCCGGACGATCTCCGCCCGGGGCTGCAACATCTCGAGCGTCGCTTCGATCTCGTCGAGCGTCGCATCGTCAACGAGGTCGCACTTGTTCAACAGGAGGACGTCACAGAACTCCACCTGTTCGACGAGCAGGTCGCCGAGGTGTTTCTTCGTCCCGTCGTCGTCGAGGATCTCGTCCGACTGCATCGCCTCGTCGAACTGGTGGGCGTCGACGACCGTCACCGTCGTATCGAGGTGACAGTTCTCGAGCGGTTCGATGCCCGTCTCCTCGTAGAACTCGGTGGGATCGAGATCCGACTGATCGAACCCGAGCGTCAGCGTCTGTGCAACGGGCAGTGGTTCGGCGACGCCCGTCGACTCGACGACGATGGCGTCGAACTCCTGATCGCGGGTGAGTCCGCCGATCGCGTCGAGCAGGTCGCCGCGCAGTTCACAGCAGATACAGCCGTTCGAGAGCTCGACCAGCTCTTCGTCCTCGTCGGCGATGTCCGAGGATTCGGCGACGAGGTCAGCATCGACGTTCACCTCGCCCATGTCGTTGACGAGCACGGCGAGATCCCGGTCGTCGCTCTCGCGCAACACGTGATTGAGTGTGGTCGTCTTGCCGGCGCCGAGCGTCCCGGAGAGGACCGTTACGGGGATCGTTTGCTCTCCCATGTGTTAGTAATATCTCTTCCAATAGCAATATAAGTTATTATCTTGTTCAAAGATCTTATTATCGTTCGGGGAGTGTCTTCGGACACTGACGCGACCGATCCCGTATGACGACACGCAACTCAACCCGGAAATTCGGCTGTACCATCGTCGGGGGCGGAATCCACGGCACGTACCTCGCCCAACGTCTCCTCGACGACACTCCGATCGACAGGTCCGACGTTTGCATCGTCGATCCCCACGACCGATTGTTGGCATCGTTTCGCCAGAAGGCGAGCGCCTGCGGCATGGAGGCACTGCGATCGACGTTCGTTCACCACGTCGGAACCGAACCGTTCGGTCTCGAGAGTTACGCCGAAGCGAACGATCGGGAGGACGAACTCGTTCCGACGGTCGACTATCCCGACCGGCCCTCTCTCGATCTCTTTCTGGACTACTCGGAATACGTAATCGAACGGAAGGATCTCGGCTCGCTGCACTATCGAGCCGTCGTCGACGGGATTTACGAACACCCCGACGCGACGGGGCTTCGGCTCGAGACGACCGCGGGACCGATCGATACCGACCACTGCGTCCTGGCGATCGGCCACGGCGGTCGGTACCACTGGCCCGACTGGGCGGCCGATCTCGACGGCGTCGAACACGTCTGGGAGGGATTCGATCCCGACGCATCGGTCGATCGAACTGTCGTCGTCGGCGGCGGGATCACGGCCGCGCAACTCGCGTGTGAGTTGAGCGAGACGCAGTCGGTGGCCCTGCTCTCCCGTCACCCGATCGAGTGGGAGGTCTCCGAGGCGGATCCGCCGTGGATCAACTGGTCGCACATCGAACGGACCCTCCACGTCCACCCGCCGGGTTCGAGCGACCGGTTCGAGGTGGTTTCGGACGCCCGACACACCGCGACGGTGCCGCCGTATCTGTACGACGAGTTCGAGGACCGAACCGACGACGGCGTGCTCGTGCTCACAGAGGGGACCGTCGACTCGGCGTCGGACGACGACGAATCGGTTCGGCTCTCCCTGGACCACGGGTTGCAGTTGCTCGGCGATCGCGTCGTCCTCGCGACCGGATTCGAACCGGTGTTCGAGCACCCGTTCGTCGATCGAATCGCCGACGAACTCGAACTGGCCCGGGGATATCGGGGAACGCCCGTTCTCGACGACGACACGCTCGCCTGGCAGCGCGACGACGGACGATCCGTTCCGCTGTACGTCTCCGGGGCGCTTGCCCTCGGGACGGTCGGTCCGTACGCGCCCAACGTTCCGGGAGCCAGGCGGGCCGGCGATCGGATTGCGCCCGCCATTGCACGGCGTCGTCGCCGCTCCGGAGCTGGCAGTGCGAGCGAATCGGTGCACGGAACGGAAGTGTCCGATTGATCCGGCAGGGGTGGCAATGAACGGGTTCGGCTCCGTTCGCAGCTGGGCGTCTCACTTCTCGGCGTCGAGTTTGGATTTGAAATACCCGACAATCGGATTATCCGACCGGCCGGCCCCGATCACGTTCCGAGTGAACGGACCAGGGGTCTGCTGTGTGACGGCGCTCGAACCCACAGTAGCGAGGACCCCGACGGTTGTCCTGGAGGAGGCGCGAGTAATCGAGGAAGATACGGGACCGACTGAATCGACTACGCCACTTTCGACTGATCGGCCGAGAGAATCGAATGCTCGACGGTTCCGACACCGTCGATGGCACGCAGGCAAGCGACGTACGAACCGATGTCGTCGACGGTTCCTTCGACGACGAACAGATCGAGACAGGAGTTCCCGGCGTGACTGTGAACGTTCGACGTGACGAGGTCCTGGTTGGCGTGGCGAAGTTCCGAGAGTTCCGCTTCTGCTCCGGAGTCGTGATCGAACGTGGTCGTGATGACGCAGATTACGTGCTGACCCTCGAGCGTCTGCTGGTCGAACTCTCGTAGCAGTCCTCGCACACCTTCTCTGATCGCTTCACTCCGTCCGCTGTATCCGTGTTCCTCGATGAACGTATCGAGTTCGGTTATCAGTGAGTCCGGCATCGAGACGCTGATGACCGTCATGTGTCACGGATGGGGTTCCAACGAAAAAGGAGTTATTATGATATTGGGGCTGGTGCCGTAATAACTAACAATTTAGTGTGTTGGGTTCATAAGTACGTCTCGATGAGCGATACCATCCCAGTAACCGTGCTCTCGGGTGCGCTCGGTGCCGGCAAGACGACCACACTCAACCACGTCCTGACCGAAGATCACGGTCACGAGGTCGCCGTCCTCGTCAACGACATGGGCGAAGTCAACGTCGACGTCGAACACGTCGAACGACAGTCGGAGCTCTCACAGGCCAACGAAGAGATCATCGAGATGTCCAACGGCTGTATCTGCTGTCGGCTCCGCGGCGATATGCTCGACGCCGTGGGTGCGCTGGTCGAAAACCGCGAGTTCGACTACCTCCTCGTCGAGTCGTCCGGCATTTCCGAGCCGATCCCGGTCGCACAAACGTTCGCACTCGGCTTCGAAGATTCCGAGTACGATCCGACCGACGACTATCACCTCGACACGATGGTATCGGTCGTCGACGCCCACGCGATGTTCGAGGGATTCGATTCCGGGACGGCGCTCACGAGCGACGAAGCGGCCGGCGGGACCGATCGCATCCCCGAAGAAGTGCTACTCGACCAGATCGAGTTCTGTGACGTCCTCCTGCTCAACAAGTGTGATCTCGTCCCCGACTCGGAACTCGACGAAATCGAAGCCGTGTTGAAGACGCTCCAGCCGCGTGCGGAGCTCGTCCGCACCGAATTCGGGCGCGTCGAGCCGGATGAAATCCTCGACACGGGGCGGTTCGATTTCGAGGAGGCGCAGAACTCAGCCGGCTGGAAACACGAACTCCAGGACGGTCACCATCACGACGCTGCCACCGCGGAACACGGCGTCGAATCGTTCGTCTTCCGGGCAGATCGCCCGTTCCATCCGGAGCGATTCGCGAACCTCCTCCGGAACCTCCCGTCGGCGATCATTCGCGCGAAGGGCTTTTTCTGGTCGGCCGGTCGCGAAGACGTCGCGATGGGCCTCGACAAGGCGGGTCAGTCGGTACGAGCCGGCCCCCAGGGTCAATGGATCACGACCCTCCCGGAGCAACAACGACAACGCTACTTCCAGGCGATGCCCGGCCTCGAAGACGACTGGGACGACCAGTGGGGTGACCGCAGCGTCGAACTCGTCTTCATCGGCCGTGACTTCGAGGCAGACGAAATGAAAGCGTGGCTCGAGGACTGTCTGCTCAGCGATACCGAGATGGACGAGGACTGGGGTACGTACCCCGACCCGTTCGGGGTCGACGAGCAACGGGAACTCGCACTCGCGGACGACTGAGAGGGATCGAACAATGGGAGTCCCAGTAACGGTGCTTTCCGGGACGCTCGGTGCCGGAAAGACGACGCTGCTCAATCACGTCCTCACACGCGAGCACGACTACGACGCCGCAGTGGTCGTCAACGACGTGGGTGAGATAAACGTGGACGCGAACCTCGCCGAGCGCCGCGTCGATGGCGATACGGACGTCGTCGAACTCACGAACGGCTGTATCTGCTGTGGGATCCAGGACGAATTCGGCCGAGCGCTCGTCGAACTCGCGCTCGCGGAGGAATTCGACTACCTCCTGGTCGAACCGTCGGGGATTTCCGATCCGGCACCGGTTGCACAACAACTCGTCCAGAGCCGCGCATCGACCTTCTACGACCTCAGCAGCGTCACCACGGTCGTAGACGCACGCCGGTTCTACGACGCGTTCAGTGAGGGCGAGGTGCGGCGTCGCGGTTCGACCGAGGACGGGACGCGACCGCTCTCTGATCTCATCGTCGACGGCGTCGAGTTCTGCGATACGCTGGTGGTGAATAAGACCGATCTCGTCACCGACGCGGAACTCGACTACGTGGTCGAAACGCTTCGAGCGTTGCAACCCGAAGCAACGGTCCTCACGAGCACGTTCGGGCAGGTCGATCCCGGAGCCGTGCTCGATACTGGCCGGTTCGACGTCGAGACTGTTTCCGATTCGCCAGGATGGAAACGAGCGCTGAAACAGTACGCGGACCACAGCACGGACCACAAGCAAAACAGGGCACGGGAGCACGATCGCGGGCCGAATCACGGTCACGACAGTGTGGATGCCCCCGTCGCTGACGGCGATGTGGATCACGACGATCGATCCCACGAAACGCACGGACACGTACACCCGCCGGACGAGTACGGGATCGATTCGTTCGTCTACCACCAGCGACGACCGATGCATCCGGAACGGTTGGCCGATACCCTCCAGAAATTTCCGACGAGCGTCGTTCGAGCCAAAGGGTATCTCCACGTCGCTGGCCGCCCCGACCACGCGCTGGTGCTGTCGCGGGCAGGACGGCAAACCCGCATCGAGGGTGTTGGCCGGTGGATCGCCTCGTTGCCCGAGGACCGACGCAAATTCTATCGGCGGTCACGGGAGTCCGGGTGGGACGACGACTACGGTGACCGGAAGACGGAGCTCGTGATGATCGGACGGGATATGGACGCTCGAGTGATCGAACGGTCGCTCGAAGCGTGCGTCCTCGCGGACGCAGAGCTGGATACCGCCGACAGCAACTTCGAAAACCCATTTCCGAACCGGGAGGGAGAAGAGATCCGGCTCTGAAGGGCACGACGAAATAGCCGTCAGTTGCAACGCGGTGCATTCTCTCGGCCAGAAAAACCGGGATGCTTTTCATATTTATGCCGGAACGATCCGATAGCAGTGAGTGAGGAGACCGACCTGTCGACGGTGCTCGCCGTTCTCGACGACGATTACGCGCGGCAAATCCTCACCGAAACGAGCGTCGAACCCATGTCTGCTAGCACATTGAGCGAACGGTGTGACGCCTCCCTGCCGACGATTTATCGGCGTCTCGACCGTCTCGAGGAGTGTCAACTCGTAAGCGAAGAGACGGAACTCGCCCCGGACGGCAACCACTACAGCATTTACAGTGCGAACCTCGATCGGCTGGAACTGTCCCTGGAGGACGGATCGTTCGAACTCGAACTGTCCTACCGGGAGGAAGACGTCGCGGACAGGTTCACACGGATGTGGGAGGGGATGCGATGAGCCGCGAGGTCGTCCGGATCGGCGAGGCGTCGGTGTTCGAACTCCTGACCATCGCTACCCTCTTTCTCGTCGCGATAATGGGGACGGTCATCGCCTACCAGGCCTACCGGGGGTACCGCCGCAACGACGCCCGATCGATGCTCTATCTCGCTGTCGGTCTGCTGTTGCTCACCCTGTGTCCGTTCGTGATCAACGTCGCGATCAACACGCTCGCAAGCCCCGAACAGATCGTCACCGTATTCTTCGAGAACGTGAGTCGGCTGTTCGGACTGGCCGCGATCATGTACTCGCTGTACGGCGGGCACTAGCGAGGCGGAGCGAGCGGCGTCGATCGACGGGTCTGGCGACGATCGACGAGCGCCAGTCCCCTCCAGCGAAGAGACGGGCTACTGACAGACAGTGCTGGTACGACCGCGAGCAATCCTGCGGTCGCGCCGGTAACTCGGGACAGCAGACCGTATCGTCACGACGTCCGGCGTGAATCGGGATCGGGATAACGGTGAATCGGAATCAAAACGGCGAGACCGATCGGAGGGCCGAAGCGACCGGAAGAGGAGACGACGGCGGGATGACGTCACGGGAGAACCGTGACATACGCGTCGTGGATCATTCAGGCGGTATCGAGTGAGGGGGAACCGTAGGGTGGGATTCGGATTCTATCGTTCCCCACAGCACTCGTCTCGCGGACCCCTCTTCAACCCGTCCGCGTGTTTTCTGGGTCGGAAAACACGACCCGGTCCCTCGTGTCGAGGCCGCCACCCCGGGGAGACCGACCGTGAGTCCTTGCCCGAACGAGTGCGATCGGACCATCGAGCCCCGTTCCCGGGAACGTCGATCGACGCGCCACGACTACCGATCGATCCGTAGAAGACAGTCCGGTCCCGATCGCGAGATCCTGTCAGTTACGAACTAGAATCCGTCGCCTAGACGCGTTTCGTAACGCGAACGGTGCCCGGGCGACACGACTGTTCGGTCACCCTACCGTCCGTTCGAGCGCCTGACCGTCATCGAGAGCGAGGGGAAAGAAGACCATTAACAATGCGCATACCCATTAGAGGGTGGACAACGCCGATCGATGGATGTGCTCGCCCTTACGACGTACGACGACGCCCCGTTTATGGATCAACAGATCACCGAACTCGAGCGACGCGGCGTGTCGTTCGAGCGACTCACCGTTCCGGGAGAGGTGTCGGCGAGCGAGTCCCGGAGCGCGAGCGACTATCTCCGATTCGTTCCCCAGGTGATCCGGGAGGCCCGCAACGGGTACGACCTCGTGCACGCCCACTACGGACTGACGGCCCCGATGGCGCTCGCACAGCGTCGACTCCCGGTCGTGCTCACCCTGTGGGGATCCGACCTCAACGGGCCCGTGAGCCCCCTCACGCGACTGTGTGCGCCGCGCTGTGACGAGGTCGTCGTCATGAACGAGGCGATGAAACGAACCCTCGGATCGGACTGTACGGTGATCCCGTTCGGAATCGACCTCGATCAGTTCCAGCCGCGGGACCGCCAGCGAGCGCGGGCCAGCGTGGGCTGGGCGGCCGACGAACACCACGTCCTGTTTCCCTACTCCCCGGATCGAGGCGTCAAGAACTACCCGCGGGCGAAACGGATCGTGGCGGCCGTCGACGGTCACCTCGATCGGCCCGTCAACCTGCAGGTCGTCCACGGCGTCGATCACGGGACGATCCCGACGTACATGAACGCCGCCGACGCCCTGTTGCTCACCTCGGACAACGAGGGCTCCCCGACCGCCGTCAAGGAGGCCCTCGCGTGTAACCTCCCCGTCGTCTCGCTCGACGTCGGCGACGTCCGACGGCGACTCACGGGCGTCGACCCGTCGACCGTTGGGACGACCGACGCCGAACTCGTTCGCGGACTGGTCGACGTCCTCGAGCGGGGCGATCGATCCAACGGCCGCGCCGCCGTCGCGGAAGTGAGCCAGTCGGTGACGATCGATCGGGTACTCGACGTCTACGAACGAGCAGTCGGACACGCGATCGACGTCGATCGGCCGGAAGCGGCCGCCCGGCGGCAGTGACGACCACCGCCGCTATAGTAACCACTGAAAGTCACTACACACCTGATCGCAGGACGGCTTTGCGATCAGTGTGTAAATCGTTTCAGCGGCTACTCTACTTCTCGGTAACCGAGAGGACCTTGCCGGCGGCGACGGTCTGGCCCATGTCGCGGATGGCGAAGCTTCCCAGTTCGGGGATCTCGTCCGACGGTTCGATGCTGAGCGGTTTCTGTGGCCGGACCGTGACCACGGCGGCGTCTCCCGACTGGATGTAGTCGGGATCCTGTTCCGCGACCTCGCCGCTCGAGGGGTCCATCTTCCGATCGCGCGACTCGATCGTGCCGGCGACCTGGGCCGTGTGGGCGTGAAAGACCGGCGTGTAGCCGGCCGTGATCACGCTCGGATGCTGCATCACGACGATCTGGGCCTGGAACGTCTCGGCGACCGACGGCGGGTCGTCGGCCGGGCCGCAGACGTCGCCGCGGCGGATGTCGTCCTTGCCGATGCCGCGGACGTTGAATCCGACGTTGTCGCCGGGTTCGGCGAGATCGATCTCCTCGTGGTGCATCTCGATCGTCTTGACCTCGCCGCCCACGTCGCTGGGCTGGAAGGAGACTGAATCGCCGGTTCGCATCTGGCCCGTCTCGACCCGTCCGACCGGTACCGTACCGATCCCGGAGATCGTGTAGACGTCCTGAATCGGCAGGCGAAGCGGAGCGTCGGTCGGCGGTTCCGTCTCCGGCAGGTCGTTCAGGGCCTCGAGGATCGTGGGGCCGTCGTACCACGACGTATTTTCGGAGGAGTCGGCGACGTTGTCGCCCTCGAACGCCGAGATCGGGATGAAACTCGCGTCTTCGGTGGCGAAGCGGACCTGGTCGAGGAGTTCTTTGACCTCCGCGACGACCTCGCGATACCGGTTCTCGTCGTAGTCGACGAGGTCCATCTTGTTGACGCCGACGATCAGTTCGTCGATGCCGAGGGTGCGGGCCAGGAAGACGTGTTCCTGGGTCTGGGGCGCGACGCCGTCGTCGGCGGCCACGACGAGGACGGCGTTGTCCGCCTGCGAGGCCCCCGTGATCATGTTCTTCACGAAGTCGCGGTGGCCGGGCGTGTCGACGACCGTGAAGTAGTACGTGTCCGTCTCGAACTCCTGGTGGGCGATGTCGATCGTCAGGCCGCGCTCGCGCTCCTCGGCGAGGTTGTCCATCACGTAGGCGAACTCGAAGCCGCCCTTGCCCTTCTCCTCGGCTTCCTGGCGGTGCTGCTCGATGATGTGCTCCGGGACGCCCCCGGTCTCGAACAGGAGGCGTCCCACCAGCGTGCTCTTCCCGTGGTCGACGTGACCGATGATGGCCAGGTTCTGGTGGGGTTTGTCCGTCATGGCTCTTCACTGAAATCTACGTGGCGATCCCCCAAAGTTCTTGGTGGCAGTTAGCACACGACAAACGCAATAGCAGCGGCCGAAATCGAGTCTCGTCACGTCGACCGGTACCGACTCCGCCGGAGGAAAACGAGACCGCAGTGCGGTCGCGTCGACTACGGTTCGACGACGAGTTTCCCGAACACGCTGTCTTCGATCACGGTCCGCTGTGCCTCGCCAGCCTCCGCGAGGTCGTACGTCTCCGCGACCTCGATCGAGAGCGCGCCGGTCTCCATGAGGTGTGCCACGCCCCGCAGCGGGACGCGGAGGTCGGGCGTGTTGAACATGCTCATGAACTGGTAGGAGACGTCCTTCGATCGGGCCGCACCGTCGTTCGTGAACCCCGGATCCGGCGAGTTCTCGCCGATACCGACGACCCGGGCACCGGTCGCGGCCACGTCGGCGTCGAACTGGAGGTAGTCGTCGAGTCGGTGGTCGAGGACAACGTCGACGCCGCCGTCGGAGGCCTCGAGGACCGCATCGGCGAGGTCGTCCCGATCGTAGTCGAGCACGGTGGCCGCGCCGTACTCCTCGAGGGCATCGTGGTAGTCGGGCGAGGCGGTGGTAAGGACCCGCGCGCTCACCGCGGCCCCGATCTGGACGGCGGCGTGGCCCACGCCACCGGACCCGCCGTGGACCAGGCAGTACTCGGCCGGGTCGAGGTTCGCGTGATCGATCAGCGCCCGCCAGGCGGTGACGGCGACGACGCCGGCCGCCCCCGCTTCCGTCACGTCGACGCCGTCGGGGAGGTGGACGACGCGATCGGTCGGGACGGTCGCGTACTCGGCGTAGCTTCCCTGGAGGGAGCCGTTGCCGATCCCGGTCCCGAAGACGCGATCGCCCGCGGAGAACGCCTCGACGTCGTCGCCGACATCGGCGACGGTCCCCGCGAAGTCGACGCCGGGGGAGAACGGAACGGCGACGGGTTCGTACGATCCGTCCCGGAAGTAGGTGTCGACGGGGTTGACCCCCGCGGCACCGACCTCGACGAGGAGTTCGTCCGCGCCGGGGTCGGGTCGATCGACGTCGTCTACCTGCAATACGTCCGGGCCGCCGTGCTCGTGAAGGCGTACGGCTTGCATGTCGTGTGGGCTCACGCTCCGAACCGTCATAAGAATGCAGATCGCTGGCGACGGACGGACTGCGGACGGTCACGACGGGACGCGATCGGACCGGCCGCTACTCCACTGTCGCCACGGAACGATTTAACTGGTCGGCGCTGGACCCACTGCTATGGATATTCATCACACCGCGATCGAGGTCTCCGATCTCGACGCGACGAGGGCGTTCTACGAGGACGGCATCGGCCTCGAGTACAGTTACGACTTCCACGTCGACGGAACCCACAACTACTACGTGACCGGCGCGGACCTCGACACCGAGATCCAGTTCGTCCACGACCCGGACGACGACGCGCCGATCGACGCCGCGGGAATCGTCCACCTCGCGATCCTCGTCGACGACGCGGACGAGACCTTCGATCGGGTGGTCGACCGAACCGACTGCCCGATCGTGCGGGAACCGACGACGATCGAGGCGGCGAACGCCCGGGCCGCGTTCGTCGAGGATCCGGACGGGTACGAGGTCGAACTCTTCTCGCGTCTCGAGTGAGGGCGGGGGACGGAAAGCCGCTGTGGCTGGTCATCGCCCACGGCCTTGTTGAAACCCTCAATCGAGGATATGTTTTAGGAGTCGTGCTGAATACACAGCGCATGTGGTACAGGCTGAGAACTGATCTGGGAAGGGAAGTGATTGGTGAGTACAGAGAGTTCACGTAGCATATTAAGGGATCGATGGTTTACTGCCAGTCCGTATTTTTCACATATCAGAATAGTATGTTATATTACCGTCACTAGTTTATATACGAGTTTGGCCTTCGATAGTGTGAGTCGGTCGCGGCAGGTCCGCCGCGCACGGCGCAAGAGAGACAACTGGACATGAGCAACCAAGACCAACCCCCCAAGACCGAAACCGAATCCGAACCCACGCGGGCGACGCGCCGAACCGTCCTCCGTGGAGCAGGTGTCGCCGGACTCCTCACCATGGGCGTCGGTACGGCCAGCGCTCAACAATACTCGACTGAACAGACACAAACACAGGCCACTAAAAAACCACCACATACGAGGAAAACTCCAAAGGGTATTGAGAAAGCAAAATCGAAAGTCCCATCATTTGTGAAAGACAAACTCGACATTAAATTCCCCGGTACTGGCGGCGGTGGTGGCGATAACGGGGACGGAATCAGCGGCTAAGTAGCTGAGCGGGCGACGTCGGTTTCATTCCGGTTTCGGCGTATCCACAGCAATGCAGCGATATGTTCGCCTCTGCATCCCTCGGTTGGTACTATTCTAAACGAGTGAAATAAACGACTCCCGCTGTGCTGCATCCATCCTCTGTATTCAGCACGACGGTTCTATCAATTGTCAAGAATTTCAACAGAGCCTCGCCCACAGGTTCTTGAGGAAACTCCTCCTGCAGCCGGTATGCAGTATCTCGTCGGCACCGAGTCGGTCCACACGACGGCAGCGATCTGTGACTACCTCGACGATCGAGCGACGGTCGACGACGAGGTCACGGTCGTCTCCGTCGCCCCGTCCGAGTCGCCCGCCGCGCAACGGGACAGTCGGGAGGCCCTGAACGTCGCCCCCGTCAGGCTGGCGGCGATCGGATCGGTCGAGACCGAACTCCGCGAGGGCGAACCGGCCGCGGAACTGCTCGCGGCCGCCGGCGAGATCGGCGCGGACGAGATCGTGATCGGGGCGCACGGCGGCACTCCGGGGGCGACAGTGGACGTCGGATCGACGGCGGAGGAGGTCCTCGCGAACGCGGCACGGCCCGTCGTGGTCGTCCCGATCCCCGACCTGTAGCGGCGGATAGCGGGTGCCGATCGCGATTCAGCAAGTCGTTCTCGAGGGTCGGCGGATAGATTTATGACCGCCGAGCGAACAGGCGTGGGAAATGGTTTCGCCGCACGAGAGCTGGGAGGACGTCGAGGAGGGGTATCGGACGGAACGCGTCGGCGTGTTCGTCGAGCCGAGATCGATCGGGGGCGGCGACGGACCGACGCGATCGAAGATAGAACCCGTGGAATCGGCCGCGATCGTCTACGCCGTGACGATGTGCCGGCCGCTGGGAAGCGCCCTCGAATCGGAAACCACGCTGGTCTCGTTCGACGACGGCAGGACAGCCTGGGAGTACGCGAACCTCGTCACGCACTTCGTCGCGGAATCCGCCGACGCGAACTTCGCGGAGTCACAGCTCCGGGGCCGCGTCGGACCGCCGGCCGATCGGTGGGAGCCGGACGAGCTAGTCTCCGACCGCGGCGCATTTGCCGTGTTGCGCGAACAGGTCGGCCACCACGTGGACAAGATCGAGCACCTCGTGAACGGGACGCCGGCGCTGGTGGAGTGAGCGGGGCGATCGGCCGACGTGCACTCGAACGGATCCTGTGCCCCCGAGTCAATCGTCGCTCGGCGTCGTCTCCGGCCGGTAGCCGCGGCTGATGACCTTCCAGCGCCCGGTCGCGAACCGGTAGTAGTTGATCACCGCTGGCGTCGCGGTTTCCGCGACGAACGCGAGGTAGAGCCCCGCAATCCCGAACGCCGGGATCGAGATACCGGGAACCGCCACGCCGAGGAGCGGGATCGTCCCCGGCGAGGGGATCGAGAGGCCGACGGCGCCGAGATACGCGATCGGGATCGCGAGCCCGAACATCCCGAGTAACTGGCCGTAGAACGGCCACCGCGTATCGCCGCTGGCCTTGAGCGCACCCGCGGCACCGGTGTAAACCCCCTGCAGGACCACCGCCACGCAGGCCGCGTGGACGAGCGAGACCGCGGTCGGGACCGACAGTTCGGCCGGGTCGTTCGTGAACGCGAGGACGATCGGTTCGGCGAAGACGGCGACGATCGCGGCCGAGACGAGGTAGACGGCGACCGAGAACCGGACGATTTCGCGCCCGTACTGCTCGGCACCGCGCTCGTCGCCGGTCCCAAGTTCCTGCCCGACGAGGCTCGAGGCCGCGAGGCCGAACCCCCAGCCGGGCGTGTTCATCAGCCCCCAGATGCGCCGGGCGATGACGTAGGCCGCGACGGTGTCCGACCCGAAGACGTCGACGATCGCGAGCATCGGGAACTCCGCGACGGTCCAGACCAATTTCGTCCCCATGACGGGGAGGCCGATCGTCGTCAGGTCCCGGACCGTTCCGGCGTGGACGTAGCTCCCCAGCGGATCGACGCTGACGGGGAACGGACCCATTCCCGGGAGCCGGCCCGCGGCGAGCCCGGTCGCGAACGTCGCGGTGACGACGACGTTCGAGAGGACCGTCCCCATCGCCGCCCCGGCGACACCCATGTCGAAGCCGAAGATGAGCACCGCGTTGAGGACGATGTTGGCGATCGCGCCGCCCGCGCGGACGACCATCGGCGTCCACGCGTCGTCCATCCCGACGAAGGTGCGGCTCCCGATCAGGTTGAGCCCCGCGAAGGGAATCCCGAAGCCGACGATCCGCAGGTACGTCGCGCCGAGGTCGATCGCCTCGGGATCGGAACTGAGAAGCGAGATCAGTTCGGTCGGGTACGCCCAGAAGACCGCGGTGATCGGCACCGACAGGAGGACGACGAGCAACGCGCTCGATCGAATCGCCTGGCCGAGCTGGTCGAACGCCTCCGCGCCGTAACGCTGGGAGACGAGCGCGATCGTCCCGCCGGCGACGCCGCCGCCGATGGTGAACGCGAGGCCCCAGAACGGGGAGGCGAAGCCGACGCCCGCGATCGCGGCCGGGCCGACGGCGATCCCGACCATCGCGACGTCGACCGCGTTCTTCGACATCCGCGCGAGCCCGGTGACGATGCGCGGCCACGCGAGATCGGCGGTGCGGCGCGCTCGCTCGGCCTCGATGAGGCCGACGCTGGCGAGCGCGAGCCCGATCCAGAGGATGCACAGCCGGATCGGGTTCGGCGGGCGAGAGACCACGAGAATCGGCTTGAGCTATCCAACTGCGACAAAAAGACCTTCCCGACGCGGCAGAGGCCACCGGTTTCGAAACGAAACAGCTGGTTCGATCTGCCGGACCGCAGAGCGAACGCAGCGCGGACCCCGGTCGTCACTCGACGACGAGGACCGGGATCGACGACTCGGTCGCGACCTGCTCCGAGACGCTCTTTCGCAGGAATCGTTCGAGTCCCCGGTTCCGACCCATGACGATCAGGTCCGCCCCCGCCTCGTCCGCGTAGTCGAGGATCGCCCTGTGTCGCAGCCCGTGCGTGACGGTCGTTCGGACGTCGTCGACGCCCGCCTCCCGCGCCCGGTTCGCGACGAACGTAACGGCCTCCTCGCCGATGGGTTCGAGGTCCTCGAAGTCGATCCCGGGCGCGATTTCCGCGGAGTTGATGACGTAGAGCGCGTGCAGCGTCGCCCCGTGGACGGACGCAAGTTCGACTGCCTCGTCGATCGCCCGCTCCGTGTTGTCCCGTCCGTCGGTCGGGATCAGGATGTCGTCGTACATGGGGGTACCGTTCGACCACGCGCGTAAAAAGTGCTGAGATGAGCGAGAGAGGCCTCCCGACGCGATCCGCCCCGGCGATCCGTCCGGGGATCGAATCCCCCGACGCCGGTTACAGCCGTTCGACGATCGTCGCCACGGCCTGTCCGAACCCGATACACATCGTACAGAGCCCGTACCGATCGCCGCGACGATCGAGTTCGTGGACCAGTTTCGTCAGCAGCGCCGACCCGGTCGCGCCCAGCGGGTGGCCGTGGGCGATCGCGCCGCCGTTGACGTTCGTCCGGTTCCAGGGCGCACCGGTCTCCGCGAGCCACGCGAGCACGACCGAGGCGAACGCCTCGTTGATCTCGAACAGGTCGACGTCGTCGATCGTCATGTCGGCCTTCTCGAGGACGTTCTCCGTCGCCGGGATGGGTCCCGTGAGCATCGTGATCGGGTCGACGCCGACGACCTCGGTCTGGACGATGCGCGCCATCGGCTCCCAGCCGCGTTCTTCCGCCGCGTCCGCGCTCGCGACGAGCACCGCGCTCGATCCGTCGACGATTCCCGAGGAGTTGCCCGCGTGGTGGACCCCCTCGCCCTCGGGTCGGAACGCGAGGGGTAACTCGGAGAGCGTCTCCGCCGACGTGTCGGGCTTCGGGTGACCGTCCTGCTCGACCGTGATCGACTCGCCGTCGAGGGTCGTCTCGACGGGGACGATCTGGGAGTCGTACCGACCCGCCTCCCAGGCCTCGGCCCAGCGTTGCTGAGAGTCGACCGCGACGCCGTCCACGTCGTCCCGCGTCAGGTCCCACGCCTCGGCGATCCGTTCGGCCGACTCGCCCTGGCCGATCGCCTCGTCGTAGTGATCGAAGTAGGTGTCGGTGAGCGCTCTCCGATCGATCACGCCGGTCTCGGCCTCGCCGTCCGAGCCCATCGGGACGCGGGTCATGTGCTCGACGCCGCCGGCGACGATCACGTTCTGGAAGCCCGCCCGAATCTCGCTGGCCGCCCAGTTGACCGCCTGCTGGCCGGAGCCGCACATCCGGTTGAGCTGGACCCCCGGCACCTCGTCGCCCCAGCCGGCCACGAGCGGCGCGAGCCGACCCACGTTCAGCCCCTGCTCGCCGACCGGCGTCACGCAGCCGTAGACGACGTCGTCGACGATCGCCGGATCGAACTCGGTGCGCTCCTCGAGCGCCCGGAGCGGTTCGGCGGCGAGATCCTGCGGGTGCGTGTCCCGGAACGCGCCGCCGCGGTCGCCAAACGGTGTCCGCACTGCGTCGACGATCACTGCGTCATCCATACCCGAAGGAGGTCCGTCTCACGATATCAAAGTACGGGATCGGGCCGTTCGCGACGTCTATTCGTCGGAGCCGATCGTGGGGCGCGATCGTCGCCGCTCAGACCCGATCGAGGGCCGCGAGCCACTCGAACAGTCGATCGAGGACGCGCTCGTCGGCGTCGTCGGTGAAAACGTGGCCCTCTCCCACGAACGCCTCGAGCACCACGTCGATCTCGAGTGCGCTCGCGGCGTCGAAACTGTGTTCGATCGGGACCGACTCGTCCGCGCGCCCGTGGAAGATCGCGATCGGGACGTCCTCGATCGCGTCGACGACCTCGTCGAACGGGAACGACGCCAGGTCGTCGAAAAACCGTCGATCGATCCACCTGTCGTCGTCGAACCGACAGGCACCTTCCTCACGGACCACCGCCTCGTACTCGGCGAACGCGTCGTTTCGCGTGACCGGCGCGCGGGTCGCGATCGCCGCCGGGGCGACCCGATCGCGGGCCGTCGCGTGGAACGCGACCTTGCCGCCGAAACTCGACCCGAAGAGGACGAGCGAGTCAGGATCGAAATAGTCGGCGACCGCGGAGAGATCGGCGATTTTAGCGCCGAGCGGCTGGTCGGCGAAGACGCCGTCCGACTCGCCACAGCCCCGGAAGTCGAACCGGACGGCGTTGAAGCCCTGATCGACCGCCCGCAGGGCGCGTCGTTCGTAGCTCCCGGACTTGTCGCTCAGGAAGCCGTGACAGAACACGAGCCAGCGGTTCGAGGGGGCGGCGTGGTGGACGGCAGCGACCGATTCGTCGTCGGTAACCGCGATACGGTGTCGCTCGGCCATACCGCAGGCTAGCCCGGCGGAGCAGTATAGTCGTACGGACCGGAGAACGATGGCTCACGGTCGCGATCGAAGCGAGTGAGAAGAGGGCGGTGAGAGCACCCTGTCGGACGCGTCGATCGCGCCCGCGAAGACGTGCGTTCGACGATAGCCGGTGTGGGGGTGTTCGACACCGGGGCCCGGTCGAACGACTCGTCCGCGTCAGTCTTCGACGTAGATTTCGGGGTCGACGACGGAGTCAGTCGAGAGACCGCCGTGGTTGACGATCGTCACGTCGGCCACGTCGCCGGAGAACCGGAAGCGCTGCGTATCGGCTTCGACGGCCCCTTCGGCGGTCGTGCCGGAGACGATCGTCGCTTCCTCGGACGCGACGGCGTCGATCATCTCGATTTCGCCGTCGACGGTGATTTCGAAGCTGGCTGGCGTTCCCTGACCGTCGACCGTGATGACGTTCGGGAGGGCTGTTTCGTCGTCCGTGCGCTGGTCCGTGTCGAGACCTTCCATACCGGGCAACTCCGGCAGTTGGGCATAAGCTTTACCCTCTCATTATCACTAGTAATTGGCGAATGTGTCCCTCGGCAAAACGAATCGACCGGGACCGGCGACGTGGGCGACGCAGGCAGGTATCCACGCTTATTGCGCTGGGGGGCGAACCCCCGGCGCGTGAACGCCGATCACCGGGGTGAGGATCGCTGCTCGCTGTGTGGGACACCGATCGGTCCGACGACCGGGGACGGACCGACCGCGTTCTGTTCGTCCGGCTGCCGAGAGGTTCACCGGGCGCTCGGGGAGGCCGAACAGGATGCTGACGACGGCGGTCGGACGGCAGAGACGGCCACGCAAGCGTCGAAGGCGCCCGATCGAGTAGCTGAGGCGGCCGATCGATCCGGTCCTGCTGACCCAACCGGGACAGCGGCTGATGACGGGGACAGCGACGACGACCGCGACGAGACCGGGGCGGCGACCGAACGGGCGTACTTCCGGATCGACGGGATGCACACCGCCTCCTGCGAGGCGTTCCTGGAATCGATCGCCGAGGCCCAGGACGGCGTCACCAGCGCCGCGGCGAGTTACGTGACGGAGTCGATCCGGGTCGACCACGACCCCGATCGCGTCTCGAAGACCGCCCTCCGCGACGCGCTGAGTACGATCGGCTACACCGCCTACCCCCGGGACGAGGCGACGAACGAGACCGAGGGCGACGGCGGATCGACCCGGCGCGATCGCGAGATGACAGGGATGCGGAAACGGCGCAGCGAAGACATGCTCGAACTCCGCTACGTCGTCGGCATCGTCTTCGGGTCGTTCCTGCTGGTGCCGTACGTCACGATCTTCTACCCCGTCTACCTCTCCGCGTTCACCGACTGGTGGATGCTCTCCCTCTACGAGGACGCCTTCGGAAGTCTCGAGGGGCCCCGCCTGTTGCCGCTGTTCGCCGGACTGACGGCCGCGATCCTCTACCTGACCGGGCGGCCGCTGTTGCGCGGGGCGTACGTGAGCCTGACGCTCCGCCGGCCGGACACCCGATTGCTCGCCGCGCTCACCATCGTCAGCGCGTTCCTGTACGGGACGGTGGCGTTACTGCTCGGACGGAACGACGTCTACTTCGACCTCACCATCCTCGTCGCCGTGCTGGTGATGGGCGCGACGTTCTACGAGACGATGGTCAAGCGGCGCGCGATGAACCGGCTCACGGACCTCACGGTGTCCCAGGTGGACGACGCCCGACGGCTCGAGGGCGACGGCACGACGACCGTTCCCGTCGGCGACCTCGACTCGGGCGATCGCGTGCTCGTCCGCGAAGGCGAGCGCATCCCGGTCGACGGCGTCCTCGCCGAGGGGCCGTGTACGGTCGACGAGGCGATCGTCACCGGCGACTCGCTGCCCGTGACCAAACGGGCCGGCGACGAGGTCGTCGGCGGATCGATCGTTCGGGGAGACGCCGCCGTCGTCGCGGTCGGCGATCGGACGACGAGCAGCATCGATCGCCTCACCGAAACCGTCTGGGACGTCCAGAGCGCGGATCACGGCGGGCAACGCGTCGGCGATCGGCTCGCCACCGTCGCGCTCCCGATCGTACTCGCCGTAGCCGCAATCGTCGGACTCTACGGCCTCACGCGCGGCGCGACCGCGACGACGACGGTGCTTCCCGCGTTGCTCGCCGTGATCGTCGTGAGTCCGTGGGCGCTCGATCTCGCGACGCGGATTTCCGTCGGCCAGCACCTCCAGGCCGCGCTCGATCACGGCATCGTCGTCTTCGACGAGAGCATCTTCGAGCGGATCCGGGGCGTCGACACGGTCGTCTTCGACAAGACCGGGACCCTGACGACGGGCGAAATGACGGTACTCGAGAGCCACGGTCCGGCCGACCTGATGCGCACGGCCGGCCGCCTGGAACGGCGGAGTACCCACCCGATCGCGGCGGCGATCGAGTCGGCGTTCCTCGACGACGCGGGTGACGGGAGCGAGAGTGGTGGCGAGGGAAGCGGTCGATCGGATCGCCACCTGGCCGATGGAGGACAGGCCGATTGCGGTCGGACGGAGGGCGGGCAGGCCGATCACGAACGCGGTCACGAGATCGACGAGTTCCGGAGCCACGAGACCGGCGTGGAGGGCGTCGTCGACGGCGATCGGGTCCTCGTCGGCCACCCGGACCTGCTGACGGATCGAGGGTGGACCATCGAGCCGTCGATCGCCGATCGGGTCGAAAGCGCCCGCGAATCGGGCCAGATACCCGTCGTCGTGGGACGCGACGGGACCGCCGAAGGCGTGATCGTCGTCGGCGACGAACCCCGGGCCGACTGGGCGGAGACGGTGACGACGCTCCACGACCGCGGCGTCGAAATCGTCGTGCTCACCGGCGACGATCGGGCGGCCACCGACGTCTTCCGGGACCATCCCCACGTCGACCGGGTCTTCGCGGGCGTCCCGCCGAACGGCAAGACGGCCGCGATCCGCCGGCTGCGCGCCGAGGGCCGCGTGGCGATGATCGGCGACGGGACGAACGACGCGCCCGCACTCGCCGCGGCCGACCTCGGACTCAGCCTCGGCAGCGGCACCGCGCTCGCCGCCGACGCGGCCGACGTCGCGATCGTCGACGACGACCTCTCGGCCGTCGATCGCGCGTTCAGGCTGGCAGCGGCCGCGCGCACGCGACTCAAACAGAACCTCGGGCTGGCGCTCGTCTACAACGCCATCGCGATCCCGATCGCGCTCGCCGGCGTCCTGAACCCGCTGGTCACGACCGGTGCACTCCTCGTCTGTACGGGACTCGTCGTGGCGAACGGGTGGCGGCCGTTGCTCCGGACGTAGTCCGGCCGATCGTGGCACGTGAGCGCGACGCCGTGATCGAGCGAAAACCGGTGGAACCGATCGGGAGCAACCGATGGAATCGTACGGACTACTGGAAGTCAGTTCCGGCGCAACCGCCGCCCGGATCGCGGTTCCACCGATACCTCGGTACAGCAATCCGTATCAGTCGCCGTCAGCGAGCGAACGCGATACGAACGCCGCGTTGTGTTCGTCGACGAGGTTCTGGAGGCGGGTCGTCTGTTCGGCGGCGAACGTCACGGGTGCCTCGTCCGTGATCGATCGCGTCGTCCCGCCGATCGGCTCCGACTGCGGTGGGGGCGCAGTCGCGGTGGATCGCGGCTTCGTGTGTCGGATGCTCATTGCTGGATCGGTCGCTACTTTCCCTTTCCCACCAAAACATAATAAACGTTCATTAAGGTATGTGAGCGCGGCCCACGATCTTCGTCGGTGGCCCGCCGAGCGGACCGACCGCCGAGCAGGACACAATCGCGGACGGTCACCAACTGGCGACTGTCACGACGTATGCGAAAGAAATAGGACCACCACTCGTCTGGGTCCGGCGTATGGACGACTACTTCGATCGGAAACTCATCTCGATCCACGACGACGAGGATCTCACCGAAGCCGAACTCATTCTCAAGGGGACTCTCCACACGACCGTCCGGAAACTCCCGCTCGCGACGTTCCGACAGCACGAGAAACAGGGCGGCGAGGACGACGATGCCGACGCGACCGACCAGCTAACGAACCAGAGCGTCGGTGGCGTCCAGCGAGCACGGCAACTGGCCGAGACGAACAGCGACGATACGCTCCCCGCAGTGTACGGCGGGCTGTTCACTGTCGCAGAGTACTTCACCCGGTCGTTCGACGCCATCAAGGGCAAGTTTTTCGAGAAAGTCATCGCGGCGGAAGATCCCGCCCGGCGCCTCGACGTGGACCGAAATCTCGGAAAGCTCCCGCAGTACCTTCTGGAGCCGGACCTCTGCTGGAAGGATCTCAGTTACACACGCGAGTCGTTGGCCGAGGACGAACGGGACCGTCTCGATGCGCTCTCCTCCCTGACCCTCGATCTCGCGCAGAACAACCAGCAAGCGAACGCCGACGCGACCCTGTTCACGGGGAATACGCTCGTCTTCGGGGAACACCGAACGAGCGTCGTCTCCGGCGGGACGACCGCGCGCCCGTCCCTGATGCGAAAGCCCCGCGCTCTGGTCAAGGAACTGGCGAAATCGGAGACGGTGGTTTCGATCGATCGCGACGTCGCGGACGAGTACGGGATCGACGCGGGATCGTACAGCCTCTCCGCGCTCCTGAAAGCCGTCGGCGTCGACAACATCCACGTCCACATCGGGATTCTGTTCGACGAAGATCGCCGCCCCGCGACGTGGGAGAACGACCCGCAACAGAGCACCAGCCACCGGCTCATCGAGGAGTTCGAGGACGATTTCCTCGGGCAGGAAACCGGCCACGTCCGGAACGTCTCGCTCGACTCGGAGAACCTTCGCCTCGAGTTCGACGTGCCGGTCGAATCCGGGAGCGAGGAGGAGATCCACATTCACCTCTCGTTCCTGTACGGCGACAACTATCTCAACACGCTCTACACGGGGTCGCTCGACGCCGTCGGAAAGAACGGCTCTCACGACGCGTTCGAGGACGCCACCGGACTCAGGGAGATCATCAGCGACAACGAGGCCGACGACCTCTGGCTCGGGTTCAGCGTCGCCGAGCGCGAGAACAAGGTGTTCGAGATGAGCGCCGAGGGGAGCAACAACGCGATGGAGATCGCGGACATGATACTGGCCGACGAGGACCTCTCCCAGCGGCTCGTTCGATTCCGCGAACTGTGCCGCACCGGGGAGCGATCGGAGATCGACGACGAACTGCTCTCGTTCGCGACAGCCCTCGCCGAGCGCTACGACGAGGAACGAGACAACGAGTGGGCCGAGTGGGTGTACGGTTCCGACGCCGTGCAGTACCTCCGGGACGTCGCCCTGGAGGTGCTCGTGTACGACAGCATCTCGCGACCCATCTTCCTCCGGCGGTTCCCGGACGCGACCGCCCCCGAACCGATCGAGGACGGAGAAGACCAACCCGAGCCGACGCTTTCGGACGCGCGCTACACCTTCGAACAGTACCTGTTCGACATCGACGGCGACACCACGAAAAAGCAAACCATCTACCGCGTCGTTCGGGACGGGACGACGTACCGGCAGAGCGGGACCAACATCCCCGCCGGTCCCGACGACGAAATCGACTGGGCGCGTGCCCCCTCGAAGTCCGAAATCGGCGATCGGCTCGATATTCGCACGCCGACGCGGACGCTGAAGTCGATGACCGACGGCACGTCGAATACGAACGGCGGAATCCTCGTCCAGCGGGGAGACACGTTCGCCGTCCCCGCGCCGGTCGCCCACCGGATGGGCCAGTTCATGCAGACCGTCCCCCAGCAGGCTCGATCGAAGGAGTCCGCCAAACCGAGCGCACTCGACTTCTGAGCGGGGCAGCGCGCCCAATCCCATAGTTTAAATGGGGATAGTGGCACTATCCTCGGTAGATGAGTAACGAGGACCCATCTGGGGTAGCACGGTCCCGTTATACCCAGCATGGAGACGTCGAAATGGAGCGACGAGGAGACACGGTGTTCCCCGACTTCCGGTTCGCGGACAATCCCGGCATGGACGAGGTCCCCGACGAGGAGATCGGGTACCCGCTCGGTCCCGTCCCAAAGGGCGACGGCGTCGAGTACGCGTTTCCGGGCGAACCGGAGGAGTATCCCGAGATGGATTTCCGACGGCTCGCGAACGACCTCCCCGACGGCCGCACGATTCCAAACACGACCTATCTGACCCACGCGATTCACAAGCACCCCGCGATCTTCATCCCGCACATCCCGAGTTACATCATTCGCCAGTTCACGACGCCGGAGAACGCGGACGGGGATCGGCCCCTCGTACTGGACCCGTTCTCCGGAAGCGGTACGTCGGGCCTCGAGGCCAAAGTCAACGGGCGCGACTACCTCGGCGTCGAGATCAACCCCCTGTCCCGCCTCGTGTCGGAGGTCTCGACGTCGCCCATCCCCCCGACGACGCTCGATCGCGCCGAGGACCGGTACCTCGACCTGCTCGACGAGACGGACGACAGGCGCTACGAGGAGTACGACGCGGAGTTCCTCGATCGGACGGGCAAGGACCACTGGTTCGAACCGGCCGCCATCCGCGGCCTCACTCGCGTCCGCAAGGCGCTCGCAGCGTTCAAGGGGAGTGACTTCGATCCGTTCGAGGGCCTTTCCGACGGCGAGCGGGCGGCGGTGGACGACCTCGATCTCGATCGCGACGAACTCCACGAGCGAGTGAACCGCTGGCTCACGCTCCTCATCGCGAATACCGTGTTCGAGGTCTCGAACGCGGACCCCGGCGTCTCGAAAGCCTACAAGTCGAAGAAGATGCGGCGGAAGATCGACGCCGGCGAACACCCGCCGGACGTACTGGAGACTCACCGGGAACAGATCGCGGAGACGAAAGGCAATCTCGTCGCGCTCTGGAACGACGTCTACGGGACGAACTACAGCGGCGGGACCGTCCAGCGCACGCTGGGTGGCTACGCCGAGGACGGCCAGTCGCGCGGGGAGCGGATCGACGGCAACGACGCACACGCCGCCGAGGTGGACATCCGCCTCGGCGACGCCCGGACGTTCAGTTTCGAGGAGTACGACGAACAGGTCGACCTCGCCGTCACGTCCCCGCCGTACATCAACGCGATGAACTACTACCGCGGGTCGAAGCTTCGCCTGTTCTGGCTGTACGACTTCCTCGAGGAGGACGAGAAGTTCGACGCGACGGAACTCCGGAAATCGATCGTCGGCACGAACTCCGTCTCGATGAGCACGGTCGACCGCGACCTGCCGGCGACGCTCCGGAGTATCTGGACGGGAACCGACGCGGAGTTCGAGGCGACACGCCTGCCCCACCTCGACGAGGACATCGAAGCGATTCACGCACTCGACCACAACGAGGCCGAGCGGAAGGCCTACGTGACGTGGTCGTTCTTCGGGGTCGACATGCTCCAGAACCTCGCACGAGTCTACGAGCACCTGAAGCCGGGCGGCTACTACTTCTTCGTCATCGGCGAGAACACGATCGGGGAACGGCTCATTCACTCCCACAAGTACGTGGCCGACATCGCCCAGCACCTCGGGAAGTTCGAGGGAACCGGCGGGGACTTCGACGCGGACGAGGGATTCAGGCTGGTCGGGTCCGCGTGGGACGAGATTACCAATCGCGACCTGTTCAAGGGCCGCAAGCACGAAGGCGGCGTCATCGAGTGCGAGTGGGTGACGATTTTGCAGAAACCGCCACGCGAATCCGAGTGAGCCGCTGTCAGCGCTCCGCCGATCGAATAGGGCCCCCTCGTCGATCCCGGGGAAATCGTTCGGATCACGACACCGTCACGGGCGGCCGTGATACACTTCTTTACCCCTGGTTCGTGAGAGACGCGTCTGTATTATGGGAACCGTAGACGTTGCGATCGGCGTCGACGCGGACTGTGTCGCCGGCTGGCTCGGCTCCTACGGCGGAGCGGACTCCCCCGCGGACCTCTCCCGGGGACTGGCCGCCGGGAACGAGGGGATCCCGCGGATGCTCGCCCTCTTCGACGACCAGGACGTCGAGACGTCGTGGTACGTCCCCGGCCATACGATCGAGACCTTCCGCGACGAGATCGAGGCGGTCGCGGCCGACGGCCACGAACTCGGGGTCCACGGCTACTCCCACGAGAACCCGACCGACCTCTCGCGGGAGCAGGAAGACGAGATCCTCGAAGTGTCGATCGATCTCATCGAGGACGTCACCGGGTCGGAGCCCGTCGGCCACCGGGCGAGCTGGTGGGAGTTCAGCGAGAACACGCCGGACCTGGTCGAGAAGCACGGCTTCCTGTACGACAGCAGCCTCATGGAGCGGATGTTCGAACCGGGCTGGATGCGCAAGGGCGATAGCTGGGAGAAGATCGACTACGACAAGAGTCCCGAGACGTGGATGGAGCCCTACCAGTACGGCGAGGAGACCGACGTCGTCGAAATCCCGATCAGCTGGTACCGGGACGACATCCCCCCGATGCTGTTCATCAAGCAGCCGATCTACCACGCGGGGTACAAGGACCCGGAGATGATGTACGAACAGTACTACAAGCGGCAGTTCGACTACCTGTACAATCGCCGCGGCGCGGGGGTCTACACCTTCACGATCCACCCCGACATCCACGGCCTGCCGCACATGATCCCCCTGTTCGAGGAGTTCATCCAGTACGTCAAGGGCCACGAGAACGCCCAGTTCGTCACCCTCGAGACGATCGCCGAGAAGTACAAAGACGATCCGTCGGTGTACGAGAGCGAGAGCGACTACGTGTAATCGTCAGGGAACGACGAGCGGTCGGGAGCGGCGAACGACTCCCGGATCGCCGCCGCGTCGTCGAACGCCGCGAGCGCGAGTGCGAGTCGAAGCCTGGCCTGCTGGGCGGACAGATCGCCGGCGAAGATCGCGCCGTATTCGCGCAGGCGTTCGCCACCCCCGTCGCCGCCGTAGACCGGGGTGACGCGGCCCTCGAGACAGCGGGACGTGACGACGACGGGGACGCCCGAATCGATCGCCTCACGAACGGCGTCGGCGAGTCCCGCCGTCGCGTTTCCCAGCCCCGTGCCTTCGACGACGAGGCCGTCCGCGTCGCGATCGAGCGCGGCCCCGACCAGATCGCCGGTGACGGCGCTCCCGCTCGTGATCGTGAAGACGGTCGCCGCGAGCGACGTCGCGTCGATCGATCGCGTCTCGCTCCGCGGCGGGCGGTGAACCGCGACGCCGGCCCGATCGACGGTCGCGACCGGGCCCGCGGTTCGCGATCGAAACGCGTCGAGCGCGGACGTGTGGGTCTTCGTCACCGCCCGCGCGCCGTGGATCGTCCCGTCGAACGCGACGAACGTCCCGCCGGCGTCGCGCTCGGCGAACGCCCGTCCGGCCCGAACCGCCGTCAGGAGATTGGCCGGCCCGTCGGGGCTCACCTCGTCCGGACGGCGCTGGGCACCCGTCAGCACCACCGGCGTCGCCGGGTGTGCGGTGACGTCGAGGTAGTAGGCCGTCTCCTCCATCGTGTCCGTTCCGTGGGTCACGACGACGGCGTCGACCGCCGGCTCCGCATCGAGTTCGGTCACCCGTTCGCCGATCGATTCAAGCGTCTCGCCGTCCATCTCGTAACTGGGGACTCGCGCGACGTCCTCGACCGAGAGCGTGGCGATCGACTCGAGTTCAGGGATCGACTCGAGGAGTTGCGCCCCCGTTCTGGTCGGCTTTGCGCCGGTCTCCGCTTCTGTACTCGCGATCGTTCCGCCGGTGCTGAGAAGGGTGACGTTCATAGGGGCCGCTTTCACGCACGCGACCGAAAAGCCAGGTGGGTATCCCGACTGCGACGATCGGGGATCGTGGTGTGATCGATCGGGTGGTTCAGGTTACGGAACCGACTCACCAGTTCGCATGTCGGGAGGCCGATCGTGGGGCGAAGCGCGATCGGACGGCGGGTGTTCTCTCGCTCAGAAGTCCGTAGACGCCTTTTAAGCTCCCGCAGTACCGAGAGACGGGTACCGAGGGAAGAGGATGGACGAAGCGACGCAGGAAGAGGTCACCGAAGCAATTCGAGCGATCGAGGAGGAGGACGCGGAGTCCGACGATCTGATTATCGCAGACGGGTGACTGAGGGTTAGGTCAACGGCCCAAATCAACCGTCCCGCTTCCGCACTGTCGCCAAGGCGACAGCGCCAAAAAATTACACTGCCCCGCCTCCGTCTTCTTGCGCAGAACTCCAGTTGAAGCACACGAAACGAGGGTGCTGTTTTCACGAGGGTTTATTAGTGAAGTCGGGAGCAAACACAATGTCATGCGACACCTCAAGACGACCTACTGATTGTCTACACGCTTCTATTGCTCTATCAAGAGTTACGTAACCAAATGCATTATTAGCATCCTCACAAAACAACAATCTGATGCCAATCTGTCCAGAATGCAAACCTGGCTCAGATATAGACGAATATACTAAATCCAACGGGCCAAAAACTGGGGGGCTAAGATGGGAAACATGCAGTGAATGCGGTGAACTTTTCATCCCATAATATGGGTGGAGAAACGGACACAGATCAGGAGAACGAAGCCATCAACCCTGACGAGTTCAGTTCAGCCAATATCGGACTTGAGGAAACACGGAGGCGCTTTGATCTAGAAGAAAAAAGAAGCGATGTGATAGAAACTAAAGCAGGGACTATTTTTGCACTTAATGCTATCATAATATCTGCTATATCGTTACTTGAGGACATATATACTACATCTAAAATAATCATAGTGGTCTTGGCCATGATTTCAGCTGTTCAGGCACTTCGGGTGCTAAGAACCCACAATTATCAGAGGCCGATGCAACATTCAAGAAACATATCTCGGTACATTAGTCTATCTCAGAAAGAATTTGAAAAGAAATTCATTGAACTGTATATAGAATCTATCGAGAATAATAAGCGGATTAATAATGATAGGATTGGGAAGTACCAGTGGGCCTTGTGGCTTACCGTACTTACTATCTTAATATTTGCAATTGTGTCAATCGGATCACAAATACCTCCGTTGTCAGATGTAAGTCCCGAGTCTTTATATTCGATCTGTGACTATAACTACCCATGACAATATGTATCTCTCTCCTGTGTGAAGATCAAGAAGTTGCACTTGTTGGTGCAGATCGAATGGTGACAGATAGATCGCTACCGATTGAATTCGAATCTAGTGACCCAAAATATAGTCAATACCGTTCTGACCAGCTTGGATTAGTAGTTTCAGCAGCAGGACCTGCACTGGCACCAGCCACTATTAATCATGCTGTCGAACAATGTATTAACGAAATTGGAAACGTACGTGAAGGTGTTGAATTAGTGAAGGATGCATACATATCTATGAAGCAAAAGAAATTTGAAGAAGAGATCTTAGAGCAGCGTGGAATTGACTTTGATGAGTTCTACAGTTCTGGCATGTACAATTCTGGAAGAGGTGAACAATGGGATAAGATGTACAGTGAATTTGAGCTGGGCTTAGATGTTATGATATCTGGGTTTGACGAGAACGGGGCACACTCATACAGAGTATCTGATGGAAGTGGTTTTAATGGACTTGTAGAATCTTTTTCAAATATTGGGTTTGATGCTGTTGGTTCTGGATCAAATCTCGCTCGGGATACTCTTACTAGCCGATATTCAGGGGATCTGTCTGTGGAGGAAGGCCTATATGTATTATATGCGGCATTGAAAAATTCTTCACAGGCACCTGGTGTAGGAAACGGATTTGATTTAACGGTTATTGACGAAGGTGGGCCGCGAGAGATTACGGAGACGACTCTAACAACACTACAAACATTATTCTACGAGACTGAAGAAGCAAATGCTTACCCAGAAAGCATCAACGATGAAATAAATATTTAGGAACTGAACGGCTTTTCGTCAGAATCTGCAAGCGGATTCTCTTCTTCTACAGCAAGAGTATCCGCTTCATCATCTGCGTCTTCATGACGCAATTCCCGCAGGGACTTCCCATCAGTATGCCCCTCTGGTACCGTTCTGTTCATGACGTCTGGATACTATGAGACCAAGCTAATAAACCTTAGTACATTACGCAACTATTACTCTCACCCAATACCCGTTAGAGAGCCATTGTAGTATTTTTCGACCGGAGTATAGAACCGCTCTACTCTGAGTTAGAGCTAATGGACCACAGAGTAAATAGTGAACTCTAACGGCAAGAGTCCTAACTGAGATCATGCCACCCCAGGTCCTCGCGCGTCTCGAATCTCAATCCACCGTATATGAACACGAGTTCCGGAAATCGGTGTTCACATTCGCTGGTGCCGTTCAGAGTAGATATACGGAACCCACAACCCATTTTATGCCATGATTCGGTTTTAATATAGTACAACTATTTTCGCATCATATTCGATCGTGTACATACTACCGATAAGAAGCGAATAGCGATCGACACAAACAGATCACGCGTGAGTGACCCATCGACGACCCCGATCGAAAGCCGAACCGGAACGCACCCGGTCAGTAATCGCCGAGCACGCCGAGTCGTCGCGCCCGTCGCGTCGCGTACTGGAAGACGACGTAGCCAAGTGCCACGTAGCCGGCCGCGATCGCGACCAGCAGTCCCACCTCGATCGGCGTGAACTCCCAGAGGCGGGTGCCGTCTATCATCGCGCGCTGGAGGAGGGCGCTCCCGTGGGCGAGGGGGAGGTATCGCATCCAGCCGAGGTCGAACGCGGGGGCCGAGATGAGCACAATGAACCCGAACTGGAGCAGGTTGAGCCAGTTGCCGATCTGCTTGTAGAGGACGGTGACGCCGCCGGCCGCGAGGCCGAGGCCGAGCACCGAGACGATGCTGAGCGTCGCGACGACGACGATCGTCAGGAGCGGCAGTTCGAGCGTCGTCCCGCTGATCGCGATCATCACCGCCAGGATGATCGTCGAGGTGACGAACGTCCGGACGATCTTCGCGACGCCTTTCAGCAGCGCGACGGGCGCGAAGCCGAACGGCGTCATCACGTGGCGCTCGAGGGTCCCCCACTGCACCTCGCTCGCGATGTCGTTCGAGATCGAGGAGTACGCGCCCACCGAGAGCGTCCAGAGGAAGTAGCCGACGATGATCCCCTCGAGCGAGTCGGTGAGCGCCTGGCCGGCGACCATTCGCCCGCCGTAAAAGAGGACCCCGAAGAAGAACAGCGAGACGACGATCCCGCCGATCGCGTTCGCCGGATACCGGACGAAGATCAGGAACTCCCGGTAGAGGACGGCCCGCGCAAGGTGATAGTAGCCGGCGGTGCGGGGCGTCTCACCTGCGCCGCCAGCCGTGCGCGGCGGATCGCTCGCGTCGCGACGCCGTGCGGTCATCGGTCCTCCCGTTCGATCGACGTCAGGTCGACGAACACGTCCTCGAGGTCCGGTTCGATCGTCCGCACGCGATCGAGCCTGACGTTCTCGGCGCGGAGGTGGCCCAGCAACTCGTACAGTCCGTCGCCGTCCGTCGTCACGTCGATCCGGGCACCGCTGTCGCGTGGGTCGACGCCGATCGTCTCGAACCGGTCCCGGAGGGTCGACACGATCGCCGCGTCGAGGTCGCGACTCGTGATCTGCACGCGGTGTCTGTCGGTCCCGGAGAGCAGGGCGTCGACGGAATCGTCCGCCACGATCTCCCCGTCGGACATGATGAGGACGCGATCGCACACCGTCTCGACGACGTCCATGTCGTGGCTACTGAGGACGACGGTGAGCCCCTCTTGCTCGACGAGGCGTCGCAACTCCCGCTGGAGCGTTCGCGAACTCTCGACATCCAGACCCAGCGTCGGCTCGTCGAGGAAGACGACCGCTGCGCCGCCGGCGAGGACGCTGGCCAGCGACACCTTCTGTTTCATCCCGCGCGAGAGGTCGCGGACGGGGACGTCCGCCCTGTCGGCGAGCCCCAGCTGGGCGAGCAGTCGCTCGTGGCGATCGCGTACCGAGGCCGGGTCGACGCCGCTGATCGTGGCGAAGTACCGCAGATTCTCCCGGACGGTCAGGCGCCAGTAATCGTTGCGCGCACCCTCGAGCATCGCGTCGACGGACGCGTAGGCTTTCCGGGGTCGATCGTAGACGTCGACGCCCCGGATCCGAACGGAGCCCGCGTCCGGCAGGACCATTCCGAGAATCGACTTGATGAGCGTCGTCTTCCCGGCCCCGTTGGGCCCCAGCAGTCCGACGATCGATCCGGTTTCGACGTCGAAACTGACGTCGTCGACGGCGGTAATCGCGTCCGGGCCGTCGCCGAACCGCTTGCACAGCCCCGTAACGGAAACGGCGACGTCGCGACCCTCCATCGTCGACGTCTCGCCACTGCCGGAGGCGTTGCGGGTCGGTTCGGATCCCTCGTCGACGGCTCTCTTCTCGGCCGGGGACCGACTGGAGGCGTCCGCAGCCACGTCCTCGCCGAGCGGGGTGCCGGCACCCTCCCTGCTCGTCGGCCTACGGGTGTCTCGCACGGTCACGGTCACGGTTTAAGTGAGCCAGCTACAAAAACGCGAGGTCGCCGTTACACCCGCCGGATCACGGTACAACGGGCCGCTGGTGGACCGCAGTGATATAGTAGCCACTGAAACGACTTACACACTGATCGCAAAGCCGTCCTGCGATCAGGTGTGCATTGACTTTCAGTGGCTACTATAGGGCGATGGATCCAGCTGGATGGGCAGTTGCAACGCGAGACTGTACATCTCCCCGACCGCCTCCTCGCCGATCGCCGTCGCGAGGTCGTCGGCCGCAGCTGACAGGGGTTCTCCCAGTTCGCTCGGCGCCTCCGACGCCGCAGTCCGCGCCAGGTCAGCGTGGGCCTCGAGGTGGCTCGCGGTCCAGGGAACCGGGTCCAGCAACGTCCGCGTCCGATCGAACTGCCACCCGTAGCCGACGAACAGTCGCCGGAGCACCGCCGCCGGATAGAACGTCAGCGCGGGTCGGCCCGCAGCCAGTTCCGTCGCGGCGTTCTCGAGCGCGAAGAGTTCCCGGACCGCGGCGTCGTCGGGGAGCGGTTCGTAGTCGTCGACGACGAGATGACACCCGGGGGCGGCGACGCGAGTTAGCTCCGCTGCGACCGGTTCAAGCGACGCTGGCGGAAGCACGTTGAACAGGCCGTGAGCGGTGATCAGTTCGATCGAATCGGTCGCCAGCGGGAGGCTTCGCACGTCTGCCTCCAGTACGGCGGTCCGGTCGGCGACGTCACCGTCCACTCGATCGGTGTCGTCGCCGTCGCCCCGTTCGGCGTCGTCCTGGATTCGCTCGCGAACGATGGTCGCGTGGTCGCGGTCGTTCGTGACGGCGTAAACGTGGCTCGCACCGGCCGCGAGCAGGCCGGCGGTCGTGTTGCCGACGCCTGCACCGGCTTCGAGGCACACCCGCCTCGTGACGGGACGATCGGCGAGCGCGGTCGTAACCGTTTCGGGGACGTCCATCGCTGTGATCGTGGTGCTGGGACCCGCTCCCCGAGCTCAGTGGTGGAGTTGCTCGGGAACGGGACTCTCCTCGTGGCGCAGTCGCTCGACGAGCGATCGCTGTGCCGGTTCGGCCATCCCGTCGTAGCGGTCGGCCGCGTCGAGGACCATCGCGACGAGTTTCGGGTCGCCCGGACTGACGACGCTCGTCAGCCCCTGCGAAGCCGCGAAGTCGAATCGCTCCTCGATCTCGGCGGGCGTATCGACCGGTTCGTACCAGTTGGCGTACGGGCGGTCGGCCTCCGGCAGTTCGTCGGTCGATGGCCACGGTCCGTTCGTGAAGGCCTTGATGCCGAGCGTCCCGACGTCCAGTTCGTTCGCGCGCTCGAGCACCGCCTCGTAGTCGTACTCGTCGTCGTCCTTGCCGACGACGACCGGGTTCAGCGGGAACATTACGGTCTCCAGGTCGTCGATGCGGTCGAGGGCGTCCAGGATGAGCCCCGGATCGCCGTGGCTGGTCAGCCCGATGTGATCGACGAGACCCTCGTCTCGGGCCTCGCGAAAGGCCTCGAGTGCGCCGCCCTCGCCCGTGATCGTCTCGAGTTCGTGTTCGTACTCGAGCCCGTGGATCTGGTAGAGATCGATCGTCTCGACGCCGAGGCGGGTGAGCGACCGCTCGAGTTTCCGCTTTGCGCCCTCGTACTCCCGTTCCTGCGTCTTGCAGCCGAGAAAGATCTCCTCGCGGTGCTGTCGAAGCTTCGGGCCCAGTTTGCGTTCCGCGTCCCCGTAGGTCGGGGCGACGTCGAAGTGATTGACGCCGTGATCGAGCACGAGTTCGACCAACTGGTCGGCGCCCTCCTGCTCGAGCCAGTTGAGCGCGATCGCGCCGAAAGTCATTACGGTGCTATCGTGGCCGGTGTCGCCCAGCGCGCGCGTCTCCATACCGCGATAGTCGGATCCGGCGACCATAAGTGTACATTCCGACGGCCCGGGACGCCGAACACGGGCGCGGGTCACGGGCGGTTCCCGCAGGACCGATCACCGGCCGACTGGACTCGACTGCGAGCGAGGTCCGGGTGCTGGTGGCGTCAGAGCCCCTGATAGGGGCCCGCCTTCGCCGTCGTCAGCCGATCGACCTGGTCCGCGGAGAGGTCGATTTCAGCGGCGGCGAGGTTCTCTTCGAGCTGGTCGACCGTGCGCGCGCCGACGATCGGCGCGGTGACGCCGTCGCGGTGCATGAGCCACGCGAGCGCGACCTGTGCCGGCGACGCGTCGACCTCCGCGGCGACCGCGTCGAGTTCGTCGTGCAGGTCGAAATTCGCCTCGGTGAGGTACGACTCCCTGAATCGACTCGATTCGGCTACCTTCGACTCCTCCGGGAGGTCCTCGTCGCGCGAGTACTTGCCGGTCAGGAAGCCCTGGCCGAGCGGACTCCACGGACAGACCGCGAGGTCGCGCTGGCGGGCGAACTCGAGGTAATCGCCCTCGATCTCGCGATCGACCAGGTTGTACCGCGGCTGAAGAACGGTAAACGGCTCCCAGCCGTGCGCGTCGGCGATCGCGTTCGCACGCGCCACCTTCCACGCGTTCGGCCGCATGGTCGACGCGCCGAGGTAGTGGACCTTCCCGGATTCGACGATCCCGTTCAGCGTCTTCATCAGTTCGCGGGTCGGGGTCGCGTCGTCCCAGCGGTGGATGTAGAGCACGTCGACGTACTCGACGTCGAGTCGATCGAGAATGGCGTCGACGCGGTGGCGAACGTTCTTGCGGTTCGTCCCCTTGCTGTTCGGATCGCCGTCGCGAATCTGCCAGTACAGTTTCGAGGCGATCGTGTAGCGCTCCCGATCGCGATCGGCGAGCCAGTCGCCGATCCACCGCTCGCTGTCGCCGCCGCCGTAGACGTCCGCGGTGTCGATGTACCGGCCGCCGGCCTCGGCGTAGGCGTCGAGCAGTTCGTGTGCGCGCTCCTCGGAAATTTCGAGACTGCCGTCCTCCGTGGTCCGGCCGAACCGCCACGTCCCGAACTGGAGTTCGCTCGTCTGGATCCCGGTGCGCCCGAGCGGGACGAAATCGAGATCGATCTCCGCGAGTGAGTGAGCCATCCGGTAGTCCTTGGCGAGTATCGGGGAAAAAAGATACAGAAAGCGGCGAGCGATCCACCCCGATCGAAGTACGAGTCGGTTGACAGTATCGGACACGCGCCGCCAGTGGGAGGGCCACGCGGCGGCCTTTAAGTGATTCCCGGGAACATGTTCTCGTCCCTTCCCGGTCCCTAAGAAGTGGCTCGACCCGTTATACATCGGCTATTCTTACGTCGAATCGTTATGAGTGATCGTATCGGCGCTCCTGGACTCGGACTCTCACGACGTGAATTCGTTGCCGCCACGGGCGGCATCGCGGCAGTAACCGGCCTGGCCGGCTGTACGAGTCAGGGGGCCGTGCAGGACTCCGAGGCGGCGAATTCCGCGGACGATTCCGACGACTCGGACGAATCCGATCTGCCGTGGACGAGTTCTCCCGAGGTCGTACAGGTCGACGAGCAGGGCGGTAGCGTGACGCTGCGATCGGTGACGTCCCGGCACGCCGTCCACCCGATGGACTCGATGGGTGGACCGGTGGAACTCCCGCAGGTCTGGGCGTTCCAGGCCGACGACCGCGACCCGAGCGTTCCGGGGCCGATCCTCCGGACGACCGAGGGCAACGACATCGAGGTCACGCTGGACAACACGGACGCCGATATGCCCCACACGCTCCACTTCCACGGGGCGAACAAGACCTGGGAGAACGACGGCGTGCCGACGACGACCGGAATCACGGTCGAACCCGGCGAGAAACACACCTACACCATCCCCGCGAACGTTCCGGGGACGCACCTCTATCACTGTCACTACCAGACCCATCGCCACATCGACATGGGGATGTACGGCATCTTCCGCGTCGATCCGGAGGGGTACGACCCGGCGGACAAGGAGTATTTCTTCACCCTCAAGGACTGGGACTCGCGCGTGAACCGGCAGATGGCCGGCGAGGACGTCGACTACAGTCCCCGCCAGCGCAACCCAGACGTGTTCACGATCAACGGCAAGAGCCTCCCGCGGACGCTCCACCCCGAGGAAGGGTCGCCGATCATCGTCGATCACGGCGACACGGTTCGCCTCCACATGGTCAACGCGGGCTACATGTCCCACCCCATGCACACGCACAACCACCGGTTCCGGCTCGTCGAGAAAGACGGCGGCCAGATTCCCGAAGCCGCCCAGTACGAACAGGACGTGACCAACGTCGCCCCCGCGGAACGCCACACCGTCGAGTTCGAGGCGAACGCCGACCCCGGTATCTACCTCATGCACTGTCACAAGGTCGACCACGCGATGAACGGGAACTCCTACCCCGGCGGGATGGTCAACGGCATCGTCTACCGCGACGCGATGGATACCGACGTCTTCGCGGATCTCATGGCCCACGCGGGCTACGAGGGCTGATCGATCGAAGGGAGCGCACCGACGCATCCACGATCGGACGACTGCCGTGCGATCGGGAAAGAACGGACATAGCGTCGCCTCCCGAGGGCTCACACTGGTAGCGGCACCGTCAGGTCGAGAGACGGGATTCGAGTTGCGACGAAAGCCCGGACCGGGCCACGGTCTCCGTTCGGACGGCCTCCGTCCCGGTACCCATCTCCTTGAATCCCGTTCCAGTCGGAACGAGCACGACCGACTCGTCCCGATCGATCGCGCCGCGCTCGGTCAGTTGGGCGACCCCCGCGAGCGGTGCCGCCGACGCCGGTTCGACGCAGAACCCGCTCCGCCGTGCGAACTGGCGCTTCGCCGTCCGGATCTCGTCGTCGGTAACGGAACACACTGCACCGCCCGTCTCCCTGACTGCGGTTAGCGCCCGAGTGCCGCTGGGCGGGTCCGGGTTCCCGATCGAGTGGGCGATCGTCTCCCCGACGTCCTCGGGTGGCAGCGCCGAGACCGCGTCTCGATCCGCCTCGAACGCGCGGGTGATCGGATCCGACGCGGCCGTCTGGACGAGATACAGTCGCGGCGGATCGTCGATCACCCCGGCGGTCTGGAGGTCGAGGATCCCGCGCCAGATCCCGCTGGCGAACCCGCCCGAACTGGCCGGGAGTGCGATCGCATCGGGCGTCGCGGGAGTCATCGCCTCGTAGATCTCGAACAGCGCGGTCTTGTAGCCGCTGATCCGACCTGGGGCATCGCTGAGCAGGAACGAGACCGGCAGTTCCCGGCTCAGTTCCAGTACCTCGTCGTACAGCCCCCCGTAGTCCCCCTCGACCCGCAGGATCGTCGGATCGTACTGGCCGATCAGTTCCAGACGGCCGGGCGGGATATCGTCGGGCACGAGGACGACACACTCGCGGCCACGGCTGGCAGCGTGGGCGGCGGTACTCATCGCCATGTTCCCGTAGGAGACCGTCCCGACGGCGTTGTCGCTCCGGTCGAGCGCCCGCGAGACCGCGATCGCACTTCCCCGATCCTTGTACGAGCCGGTCGGATTTCCCCCCTCGTCCTTGACGAACACCCGACAACCGGCGACCTCGTCGAGCGGCTGGCTTCGGATCAGCGGCGTGTTTCCGGCGGCCGTGGCGAGCCCTTCGAGTTCGGAGAGTGGGAGAGCCCCCGCGTAGTGCGACAGCCCACGTCCGTCCCCGCGGTCATTTAGGTCGAACCCGTGCGAGTCGATATCGAACCAGAGCGGTTCCCCACAGTCGCACCGAACCCGATCGGTGTCCCGATAGGTCCGATCGCACCGATAGCAGACCGTCGACGGAGTCATGGATCGTCCATCGACCGAGACGGTGATATTCCTGCTGAATCGCGATCGATTGCTGCCGACTCGGACGCCGCGTTCGTCGACGGTCTACTTCCTCACAACCGAGATAACTGCGGTCGCTCCCCCCACCCCACCAATGCGCCCGCGCCAGAGTTTTTACTGGAAACGAAGCACGTCGTGAGTGCCGACCACACCGTGATGCGAAAAGCGGGAAAACTCTCCGGTAAGCTAATCAATGGCGGCGAACGAATTGAGCGAGAAGACTGTATTATCGCTGCGACTGCGCTTCTCAACGATGAACCGCTTATCACGAGAAATACCAACCACTTCGGACGTATCGACGACCTCGAAGTACGGTCTTACTGAGGCTTCGATCGGGTGGGGGTATTACCTATTCTCACGCTGCTCGACCCTGTTCAGGTAGACAAAATCCATAGTACGGTTCATTGAAACCACCGTTGTGGGTAATAGTGGGCAAGGCTTATTCGGTAGTGGAATCTAGTTGGGTACATGACGAAAGTAGATGCGCGAGACCTCCAGACCAACGAGACTGACGATCGAGGTCGAATCTATCTCGGAACAGAGTATGCGAACAAACGCGTAACCGTCGCTGTCGTCGAAGTCGAATCCGACCGCCCAGACGAGGACGAACTGGCTGCCGCATATCGTGAGGCGTCTGAGAGTGCGAAAGAGCTTGCAGAAGAGTGGGACGAAGCGTCGGACGAGGCGTGGGGCGGGCTTGATAAATGAGCGAGGGTACGGAGGTTCGTCGCGGTGACGTCGTTATCGTTCGGCTCGACCCTGCGGAAGGGCACGAGATGAAAAAGACTCGTCCTGCAGTAGTCGTCCAAAACGACGTTGGAAACAAAAATGCCAGTACGACAATCGTTGCACCTGCGACGGGAACGTATCGAGGGTATCCGTTCGAGGTTCTTGTTGAGGCAGCGAAGTCGCCATTTGAGAAAGATTCCTCGATCCGTCTCGACCAGATTCGTGTCGTTTCCATCGAAAAACGGATTCACTCAGTGCTTGGAAGCCTCGACGCAGAGATGATGGAGGCCGTGGACGAAGCGTTGAAACTTAGCCTCGGACTGGACTGACGTGTACGCTCCGATCAGTATAGGGAACAACCCGATTAGTGCTATCTACTATCCCTTTGTTCGACCTTGTTCAGGTCTCGGGCTGACGTTACAGGTTTCGTCTATCTTGCCATTTTCTTCAGAGTACAATCAGTCATCGTCGGCAGTGTACGCACTACCACGGCGCTTGATTCGGAACCACGGAGGCTGGTGGGAGCGTTGACGACCTTGTACTCATAGTCTGCTTCGCCACTCATACGCCGTCACTCGTCATGGTGTTCACGTTACATAGAAACGTCGCGCAATGAAAATCGTTCGGTCATCTCGACCATAGCATCACCCATTCGGTCGGTTCAAAAACAGAATCTCTTGCGTGATGGTGTCTCTCAGAACAACGAGTCACAGGCTCGCGTCAGGAGGTGAGTCTCCTTCTCGGGCAACTTGTTCGTACACGTAGTACGAATACCCAACGGTCACGACCGCTGTCAATAGCGAAGGCACGATGAGAAAGTAGATCGCGTACTCGCCGAATAGCAGCCCACCCAGCGCTACCAGGGCAGTGAGTTTGAATAGTTTCCCACCGAGGGCGTGCGTTCGGTTCCACACCTCCTCGTTACTGAGCGTCCACGGCGTCCGGATACCCACGAACCAGTTGCGATTGGCACGAGTCAGTACGACCCCAGAGTAGTAGAAGAGGCCTGCAACAAGCACGACAATGAGATTGATGAAGTCGAACTCGTAGCCAAGGTTGAACGCGATGATTCCGGCGTGAAGGACGAACATGAAGCCCGTAAAGAGGACGACGAACCAGTCGTACGTAGGGCGGAACTCAGCGATGTTTGCTCCGAGCGGATCGATTCGTGGGATGAGCGCGAACAAGACGAGAACCCCTGCTGATAGAGCCGGAATGAGCCAGAGGGCGAGCGGTTTTGCCATGGTGCCGTCCGGTTCACCAACGGCGTTCCAATGAGAGACGAGCTCCGCAGGGAGGTCAGGAGCCGTCAGGAGACTCACAACGATCGAGAGGACGATAAACCCGGCAGCGAGGCCGAATCGTTGATGCGTGGTCATAGGTTACGTAGGGTCTTCGCGGTGTATACATTGTTGATTCATGTATAACCTACTGATGAAGGGACAATTTTGACAGGAGACATCAATGGAGAATGCTGACTACTCTGGATCGATGTTTTCAGGTGGGAGAAAACAGCGTACACAGCGATACGCCACTCGGAACGGTCAGTAACCCAATTTATGCTGAAGTCACGTACCCATCAGCGAACATCAATACTATTAGAACCACGATGGGGAGGACGTACACCATCAGTCCACGGTTCGGGAATAGCCAGATGGCCGAAAGAACTCCGACGACAGCGGAAATGGTACATAATACAAGAAATCGCCGGTCAGTAAGTGTAGCCATAGCGCAAGGTATAGTGGTAGAAATGATAAATGTACCTTCAACAAGGATAGCAATCAGTACGCAGACTCGTCCGAGCAGATAGTCGGGCCAACCTAGCGTGAAAGAAAGGAGAGAATCCACGAGTCTACAACCTCCGACCCTTCGACTGCGAGGTGCTGATCCGCAGTATCGCACGAATGTGTGTTGTGTGCTATCGAGATTCACGTTGCTCTACTTTGTTCAGTTCGATCAGCAGCCGAAAGATCGCCTTCACGAGGTTCGCGTCGACGTCGAACTGTTCGGCGTTCCGTCCGGCTCGATCCATCACCTGCTGTTCCTGCTGTTCGTCCGTCGTCGGGAGGTCGCGTTCGTCTTTGACCTGCGCGATCGTATCCGCCACGTACGTTCGCTGGGCGATCAGTTCGACGATCTCGCGATCGATCGTCTGAATTTCCTGGCGGAGTTCGTCGAGGCTCATCTCCTCGGGGGTGCGATCCGGTTCGCCGGGGTCGTTCGGTGGTGCGTCGGTCATGTCGTTCTCGTTCCGTCGGTTCGGGTGCGAAGTAATCGTGTCGTTCCGTCCCGGTCGTTCCATCGGTCCGCGACGGTCTCGAGCGTCGATCGATCGCCGACGGCGACGTAGCTCGGACCGGTCCCCGACAGCGACACGCCCGCGACGTCGGGGAGGGCGTCGATCATCGGTCCCGTCGAAAACCCGAGCGCCCCACAGAAGGCGAAGCCGTTGACGGTCATCGCCTCGCCGTACCGGCCGTCGAGCGCGAGTTCCGCGACCAGGTCAGCCATCGGGGCGATCCGTTCGCAGGCGTCGACGTCGGCGTCGGCGCTGAACAACTGCTCCGGGGGCGTGTAGACGAGCACGTGCCAGTCGATCGACTCGCGAGCGAGCAGTTCGTCGCTGGTGTTGTCGGTGACCGTGACGCCGCCGAGCATGCTCGCGCTGGCGTCGTCGAACGCGCCGGTCACCGTCACGCCGGCCTCGCGGGCCGCCCGGACGCCGAGTTTGCAGGCGTCGACGCGATCGACGTCGTCGGCGACGCCGAGCGCGTCGAGCGTCGCGAGCACCGTCGCGTTGGCCGCGGCACTGGAACTCTTCAGGCCGGAGGCCATCGGCACCTCGCTATCAGTTCGAACCCGTGCGCCCGTCACAGCGGGGCCGACGCCGGCGGCGTCGGCGTACTCGGCGATCGTCAGCGCGGCACAGCGTTCGATGAGCGTCGCGTCAGCCGCGGGCCGGTCGGCGATCGCGCCGGCGACATCGCCGTCGTCGGTAAGGTTGACCGTGGCTGTCGTCTCGAGATCGATCGCGAACGCAGAGCCGGTGCCGGTCGCGAGCGCGTTGAGGACCGTTCCGGCTGCGGGGGCGACGGCGCGGCCGTCCATACCGGAACGACTCAGGGCGCGTATTTACGGCTGACGGTCGCCGCGGATCTGGCCGGTGGCGTCCGGTTGGACGCGACGAAACGGGTTCCTTTTCCCCGATCCGATCGAACGACGGCGTATGAGCGCGCGCAGCAACGTCGCACCCAGCACGATCGGCGTCGACCTCGTCGAGGGCGGCGTCGTCGTCCAGTATCTCGACGGGCGGGAGGTCTTCTACCACGGGCCACCCGAACCCGTCGAGGGGGCGATCACGACGCCACCCGGCAAGGAGGTCCACGTCCTCGTCACCGATCCCGACGGCGTCGAGGGCGTCATGACCTACGTGAACGATCGCAACACCCACGACGACATCCTCGAGTCGACGGGGGTCGGCCGCGTCATGCTCGAGAGCAACGACGAGGAGGAACTGTTTCCGGGCGTCACGGTCGCGACCGAGGCCTACTCGATCCGTGTCGAGGCAGACCTGGCGGCCGTCAACGGCCGAGTCTTCGTCTTCGCCGAGGACGAGATGAGCGAACACGCGTACGAACTCGTCGCGTCGACGGACGACGGCGACGCGAACGACTCGAGCTAACGATGCCGCTCCAGAAACCGTGGCGAGACCTCGACCGGGAGACGGTCGCGAGCGCCCCCGATCGACCCGGCGTCTACGAACTCGGCGACGACAGTGGCTCGGTACAGTCGATCGGCCACGGGGTGTTGCGCGACGAGCTCAAGACGGCGCTGGCCTACGGCGACGGCGAGCGGGTCCGCTGGACCGAAACGCACACCCTCGATCGAGCACGGGAACTCGCCGCCGACCACCGCGATCGGATCGCCTGACCTACTGGATATACGACGGATCGGCGTCGTCGCAGTGGGACTCGTGTTCGGCCGCGTCCGACTCGTCGTCGAAGAGCAGGCCGCAGGTTTCACACTCGTACCAGGTGGCGTCGTCGCGTTCGGTCTGGACCACCATACGGGCGAGTCCACACGGACACCCAAAGACGTTTCTCCGGCACCGGCCGCCGGTCGCCGGGGAGTCCGCGCGGGCGGACGGACGCGATCGATCCGGGTCGGCGCGACGGCTGCGGGGGTCGTACAGCCACTGTGAAACACACAAACATTCATTTTCGTCGGCGTGGAAAGCAAGGACGCACACTGCAGTGTGATCGCGCGAGGGACCACGCCACCACCACCCTCGCCTCCACGTCTACCCATCCACAGGACGTAACCGCATTCCCCGGATCGTCCAGCGGAGAGGGCTCACACCGATTGACAGGCGACGAGCAACGGCTCGTCGCTTTCGCGCTTCGCGTTCGGTTCTCGACCGAGCGGCAGGACACGTTCCGAGGCGGCGGGGCAGGACAATTCTCAAGGCGACAGGGCGGCAATGACGCCTATATGAGTCAGTCGGACTCGGACGGCGTGACGCTCTCGGTCCGTGCGGCCGAGAAACGGGACGCCGGCCGTGGCGTCGCTCGCATCCCGGAACTCGCGCGGCGACAGCTAGGGGTGTTGAGCGGCGATACGATCGTCATCGAGGGAGACCAGCGAACGGTCGCCAAGATGTGGCCGGCGGACTCGTCCGTGCCCGAGAACGTCGTCCAGATCGACGCCGATACGCGCGCGAACGCGGGGGTTCACGTCGGAGACTCCGTCACCGTCCGGGCGGCAGAACAGTCGACCATCCGCGAGGCCGACCGAGTGACCCTGTCACCACCCCCCTCGCTCCCGGACGGCCAGCGGAAGGTCGCGGAGCGCGAGGCGTCGAAACACCTCCGGAACCGGCCGGTTCGGGCCGGCGAACAGATCCGCGTCGACGGCGTCGGACAGGAGCCGTTCAGGGTCGTCGATACGACGCCGACCGGTGACGTCCGGATCACGAGTGCGACGACGGTGCGCGTCGTCGGCGCCGACTCGGAGCCGGCGACGGAATCGGTGTCGGACTCAGCGACGAGCGACGGCGACTCCGCCGACCAGCCGAGCGGGCGGACGGCGTCGGGGACGACCGCCGATCGAACGCCCGCGTCAGGGCCGACATACGAGGACATCGGCGGACTGGACGAGGAACTGGAACTCGTCCGGGAGATGATCGAACTCCCGCTGTCGGAGCCGGAACTGTTCCAGCGGCTTGGCGTCGAGCCACCCTCGGGCGTCCTGCTGTACGGCCCGCCCGGGACCGGGAAGACGTTGATCGCGCGCGCCGTCGCCAACGAGGTCGACGCCTACTTCGAGACGATCTCGGGCCCGGAGATCATGTCGAAGTACAAGGGCGAGTCCGAAGAACAGCTCCGGGAGACGTTCGAGCGGGCCCACGAGAACGCGCCGTCGATCGTCTTCTTCGACGAGATCGATTCGATCGCGGGGACTCGCGACGACGACGGCGACGCCGAGAATCGGATCGTCGGGCAACTGCTGACCCTGATGGACGGGCTCGATCCCCGCGGCGAAGTGATCGTCATCGGCGCGACGAACCGCGTCGACGCGATCGATACTGCCCTCCGCCGGGGCGGCCGGTTCGACCGCGAGATCCAGATCGGCGTTCCCGACGAGGCCGGCCGGAAGGAGATCCTCGAGGTCCACACCCGCGGGATGCCGCTGGCGGAGGACGTCAGCATCGACGGGATCGCGAGGCGGACCCACGGGTTCGTCGGTGCGGACTTGGACGCGGTCGCCAGCGAGGCCGCGATGGCCGCGATCCGGACCCGGCCGACCGACGCGGACGAACGCGAGTCGTGGGACCGCGATCCGACGGTCACGAAAGCACACTTCGACAGCGCGCTCGCATCCGTCGAACCCTCCGCGATGCGCGAGTACGTCGCCGAGTCGCCGACGACCGACTTCTCCGACGTCGGCGGACTCGAGGACGCCAAGGCGACCCTCCAGGAGTCGGTCGAGTGGCCGCTGACCTACGATCGACTCTTCGAAGAGACCAACACCGATCCGCCCTCGGGCGTCCTCCTGTACGGCCCGCCCGGAACGGGCAAGACGTTGCTCGCGCGCGCCCTCGCCGGCGAGACGGACGTCAACTTCGTCCGCGTCGACGGCCCGGAGATCGTCGATCGGTACGTCGGCGAGAGCGAGAAGGCCATTCGGAAGGTGTTCGAACGTGCCCGGCAGGCCGCACCCTCGATCGTCTTCTTCGACGAGATCGACGCCATCACGGCCGCCCGCGGCGAGGGCCACGAGGTGACCGAGCGCGTCGTCTCGCAGCTGCTGACGGAACTGGACGGGATGCGGGAGAACCCGAACCTCGTCGTGCTGGCCGCGACGAATCGCAAGGACCAGATCGATCCCGCCCTCTTGCGGCCCGGCCGCCTCGACACCCACGTGCTCGTCGGCGAACCCGATCGCGAGGCCCGGGAGAAGATCCTCGAGGTCCACACCCGCGGGAAGCCTCTCGCCGAGGACGTCGACCTCGACTGGCTGGCCGCCGAACTCGAGGGCTACACGGGGGCCGATCTCGAGGCGCTCGTCAGGACCGCCTCGATGAACGCGATCCGCGAGGTCGCGACCGCGTACGACCCCGAAGCGGCCAACGAGAAGGCCGACGAGGTGGTGATCGAGCGCCGCCACCTCGAGGACGCGCGAGAAGAGACGGGCCGCGCGTAGTCTCGCGCGAAGACGGCGTTTCCCCGCCGCCGTACTCCCGAATATCCGACTCTGTTAAAATCTTTCAATCTTGATAGGAACGGGGTGCTGAATACAGAGCGCGAATGTTGCACGGGCGTAGGCCATTCAGCCGGCTTGAAGCGGTTAACCCAGACTATCCGAAACGGTCTTCTATAATAAAGTGTTATGATATTTAATGAGTTCCTCACCAAACACCAACGAGCGTCCGAATATCGGAACCAATTGGCTCGTTCTTTTCTTTTCAGTTACATTTATTTTCTCGTGGACGCTGTGGCTCCCGAAGGTCGCCGTGGCTTCGGGAATTGAGACAGGAATCGCGGTGGTAGACGACCTGATCGTGGGGGTCGCCCAGATCCCAGAGATCGGGGCGTTTGGCCCTACAGTGGCAGCTGTTCTACTTGTATACTTGCACGCTGGTCGGCACGGGGTTACCCGTCTCCTCAAGCGAGCTATCGACCGTTCATTTCCCCGCTGGTGGTACATACCTGCAGTGGTGCTGTTCCCAGTACTCGCCGTTGGTGCACTGGCTGTAGCCGTTGTCTTGGGAGTTGAACCAACACTTCCCTGGACGGGTGAAGCGTATGTGCTTCCTATCGCGTTCGTCTACATTCTGCTTCTTGGTGGGCCGATGCAGGAGGAATTCGGCTGGCGGGGGTACGCACTCGATCCGCTGATCGAACGGTTTGGTGCATTAGCTGGAAGTCTCGGACTGGGAGTCGTATGGGGCATCTGGCATTTGCCGTGGTTCTACATGCCGTCTATGACGATGTACTATCAGCGCCCGCTTGTGGGCTTCATGATCACGATAACGCTCCTGTCCGTGGTCATGACGTGGGTGTTCCAGAATACTGGTGGGAGCCTCGGACCGATGATCCTGCTCCATGCCTCGTTCAATTGGTCGTTATGGGCGTTTCCCGCAATTGAATCCGACATCGGCGGGCAAGCGTTTATTTTGGTCGTGCTCGCTCTGACACTTCTTATTGTTCTACGGCATGGGATAGTGGATTTCTCATCGCCCAGGTCGGCAGCACCCAGCACGCCAGCGCGATAATCGTCCAGAGAAGTCCTCCATCCCAACCTCCGGTGATTAGCACGTTTCCTCTCTGCTGACTTCATGCTCTCTATTCAGCACAGTGGTTCAAATTTATCACTCACCGAGAATTTCAACAGAGTCGTATATCCCGCGTTCTACGGGATCTGAGCTACTCTTCCTGCCGGGCCGATCGCTCGAGACGTTCTGTGGCGCAAAAGGAGATCGCGTTGTTCGTTCACCGGAGGGCCCAGAGCGGCGTCCTACCTGCACGAAACGGCATCGCTGTGGCACTACAGAACACCGTCACCGGCACTGCTACGCGGCTTCGCTCCCCTCGGAACTGTCGTCCCCCCGATCGTCTTCGACGTCGAGGTCGAGGTCGATGCCCGACGCGGGCGGCGACTCGAGAATCACCGACTCGCCGGCAGTCGTCGACTCACCGACGTCCACCGCGACGTCCTCGAGTTCCACCGACGGCGGGAACAGCACGTCGACGCGGCTCCCGAACGCGATGTGGCCGATTCGCTGCCCTCGATCGAGTTCCTCGTCGGCCTCGACGTAGGGATGGATGCGCCGGGCGAACGCGCCCGCGATGAGCGTGACCGTGGCGTCGTGCGGCGGGACCGCCCCGTCGCCCGTCGAATCGGACTCCGCCGTGGGTTCGGCGTCGTCGGGAGCGTCCGATGAATTGTCTAGGGCGTCGGCCTCGGTCGCCACGCGAACGTGAACCCGCTCGTTCCGATCGGAGTCCTTCGAGAACGCCGGCCTGTTCGCACCCGAGACGTGTTCGACGTCGGCCACGGTCGCGTCGAACGGTGCGCGGACGACGTGGACGTGCCAGACGTTCATGAAGATGCCCAGTCGAACCCGGCCGTCCTCCTCGCGGAGCACCGAGACGTTCCCGTCGCAGGGTGCGACGACGCCCGTCGGCGGCGGGGTCCGATCGGGGTCGCGGAAGAACGCGAGCGCGGCGGCACCGATCGCCGCCGTCACGAGACCGGCAGTCGCGCTGATAAACAGCGCGAAGGGTGCGGCGAGCAGGGGCGGGACGGCGTACTTCCAGGCCCCCGGCGCGAAGTTCATGTCCGAGGCAACGACGGGAAGTCGTATGGCCGTTACGGTGATCGGATCCGGTCAGCGGGCGGCCCGTCAGCGATCCGTCCCGACGCCTCGATACCGATAGCGGCGGCTCCGACGGGCGAATGACGGGACGAAATGGGCCGTGGTGGCCCGGAAGAGGGTGAACGGTACGGAAGAGGTGAATACGTGGAACCGCACGTGAACCTCGGGTGGCCGTCCGCGTAAGCGTGCTGGTACAGTACTCGAACGCGGGAATTCGGGATAGGCTTATTAGGAGATCGATCAGTCCCAGAACGACTGAGTCCGCGCGTACTCGCGTTCCTTCGAGAGGATGTCCCGGTAGAAGTCGTCCTCGTTCTCCCGGAGTTTGCTGATGATCCGGGCGGCGTTGTGTGGGCCGACGCCGCGAGCGGCCATCGCGATCACCGCCTGCTTGCCGTGGCTCTGGACCAGGCTCGCGGCCCGGAAAGCGCGCTCGGTCATCCGCTCTTGCTCCTCGTCTTTCTCCTCGGCGCGGACCGCCTGGACGACCTCGTCGGCCCACGGGTTCAGCGACGCGATCCGGGTCGATCCGCACTCGGGACACTCCGGCTGATCGCGCACGCGCTTGACCTTCGTCCGGACCTTCCACTCCGTGCAGTGCGTACAGAGCAGGATGACCCGATCGTTCTGCAGGCGCTCCTTGACCGTCTCGATGACGCTCGCGTCGGCGTTCTCCGGCGCGAGCAGTTCCTTACCCGAGGAACGGCCGCCCGTGCCGATCGGCGTCCGGCCGCGCTCGGTTACCAGTTCCAGGTCGCCGGACTGGAGGCGTTCGAGCACCCGACGCGCACCGTCGACGTCCAGGTCCTCGTGGAACACCTCGCGCACGGCCTCCTCGTACATCGGGGTGTCCTCCAGCGCCGCGAGCAGGCGCTCGTTCGACATGCGACCCGAGCCCTGCCACCGCTTGAGCGCGCCGAACTTCGCCGAGACCTGGGCGAGGCGAAAGGCGAGCGCGTCCGATCGCTTCAGCCCGAGTTCGACGATCGTCTCGACGTGGTCGGGATCGGTGTCCTCGAGCACCTCGAGCACGTCGCTCGTGGCGATCGACGTCGGCACCTCGAGTTCGATCCGGTAGGGGTCGATCTCGAGCCCGATCGAACTGCCGGCGCGCTGCCCGAGCAGTGCGGAGAGCACGCGGCCGAGCGTCTCGTTGATCTTGTGGCCGAATGAGGCGTTCAGGACTACCGATCGGCCCTGCCGTTCGAGGACGAGCCGGTCCGCGGTGGGCATCGCGACGTCGCCATCGACCTGGCGCTCGAGTTGCTCGCACGCGTCGGTGACCGTGTACTCGTCGGCGGGATACCGGCCCGAGAGTTCCCGACCGACGGCCGCGGCGTCGGCACCCGCTCGAAACTGCGGTTCGGCGACGCCCCGGATCTCGCCGACCTCACCCGCGACCGCGGCCGGGACTGGAATCTCCTGGCCGATCCAGGACGGCACCTCGCCGCCGGGGTCCTCGATCGGGCTGACCTTCACCGTCGCTTCGTCGTCGTCGATTTCCGCGATCCGCCACATCTCGCCGCGCTGGATGAACACCTCGCCGGGCTGGGCGAAGTTGACGACGAACCGCTCGTCTAGGGTCCCGATCCGGGTGCTCGAGGCGATGTCGTGGACCTCGTAGGTCTCCTCGTCGGGGATCATCGAGAGGTTCGCGTAGACGTACTGCCAGGTCCCGCCCGTGGTCTCCAGCCGATCGGCGTCCTCGTCGACCCAGACGATCCGGTTGCGGTGCAGTTCCGAACAGATCTCGCGAATCGTCTCCTCGGCGACGTTCCGGAAGGGATACGCTCGGGTGATCGTCTCCACGGCCTCGCTCACGTGCGTCGCGCCGCGGCTCTGGACGATCGCCGGCACCTGGTTCGCGACGACGTCGAGACTGCCCTCGTGGATGGCCGTGGGTTCGACCTCGCCGGCGCGAGCGCGGCGGGCGATCGCGAGCGCCTCGAACGTGTCGTCGGGCCGGGTCGTCACGATCGTCCCGCTCGAGACCGCGTCCTGGCGGTGGCCCGCGCGGCCGATCCGCTGGAGTAGCCGCGTCACCTGTCGGGGACTCTGATACTGCACCACGTGATCGACGCGCCCGACGTCGATCCCCAGTTCCATCGAGGACGTACAGAGCAGCCCGTCGAGTTCGCCCGCCTTGAAGCGGTCCTCGACGTCGATCCGGGCCTCCTTGGAAAGCGAGCCGTGGTGGACCCCGATCGGGAGGTCGAGTTCCGTGAACCGGGAACCGAGCGCTTCGGCAGTCTGGCGGGTGTTGACAAAGATCAGGGTCGACTCGTGCTCGGCGACGAGGTCCCGGATCAGGCGGACGTGACTGGCCGTCGAGGCGTCCGTGACGAGTTTCCCCGACAGCTCCTCGTCCGCCTCGGTGATCTCGGGGCGGCGAACCGTCACGTCGACGTTGCTCCCGACGTCGATCTCGCGGATCTCGCACGCACGCCCGCCGCTGAGGAAGTTCGCGACCTCCCGTGGCTCGCCGACGGTCGCCGAGAGGCCGATCCGCTGGAACCCGCCGGCGAGGTCGCGCAGGCGCTCGAGACCGATCGAGAGCTGGGCCCCGCGTTTCGACGCCGCGAGTTCGTGGACCTCGTCGATCACGACGTGGGAGACGTCCTGGAGGGCCTCGCGCAGTCGCTCGCCGGTGAGCATCGCCTGCAGGGTCTCCGGCGTCGTCACGAGGACGTCCGGCGGATCCTCGGCCTGTTTGCCCCGCTGGTACTGGGTCGTGTCGCCGTGGCGGACGTCGACCTCGAGGTCGAGATACTCGCCCCACCACTCGAGGCGCTCGCGCATGTCGCGGTTGAGCGCCCGCAGCGGGGTCACGTACAGCGCGCCGAATCCTTCGGGTGGTCCCTCGCCCGCCACGAGATGGTCGAAGACGGGCAACATCGCCGTCTCGGTCTTGCCGCTCCCGGTGGGCGCGATCACGAGGGTGTTCTCGCCCGCGGCGAGCGGCGGAATCGCCAGTCGCTGTGGCGCGGTCGGCGTCGAAAACCCGCGTTCGGAGAGCGCCCCGCGAACCGTCGATCCGAGGTGCGTAAAGGCCGCGACGTCCCCGTCGGTCATCGACGGCCCTAGGATCGAATGGCGGATAAGCGCCACGCTCCCGGCACGATCGATCGCGCCTCGCGATCGCGTTCGACGGTCGACGAACCAGGTCGATCGTCCCCCGATCGGCTCCTCACTGGGCGTTCGACTCGTCGTTCGCTCCCTCCTCCGCGTCGTCGACCAGTTCGTCGGTAATCTCTTCGTCGACAGTCATCTCCCCCGGTTCCGCCGGTTCCTCCACCACGTCGGACGCCGTTCGGTTCTCGAGTTCCTCGCTCGATCGCTCGTCCTCGGTCAGGTCGACGGACGTCCGTTCGTCGTCGACGACCGCATCGTCGGACGCGTCGGAATCGTCCGCGCGTGTGTCGTCCGATTCCGGACCCGATTCGTCCGCTTGCGCATCGTCCGGTTCCGACGGCACATCGTCGGAGCCGTCGCCGGTAGCCGGAACGTCGATCTCGATCGGTTCGCCGTCCGCCAGTTCGACCTCGTCCGGAACGGTCCCCTCGACGCGATCGGCGATCGCCTGGGGGAGCGGGCGGCCGTTTTCTCGGGATTCGAGGTACCGCATCACGACGTACGCGACGCCGGCGAGACCGAAGACCACCGCGGCGTCTCGAAGGTGCTTGCGGAGCGAGGGTGACGTCGACTCCCCGTTCGACGGCTGACGCTCGTCGCCACCTGTCAGAAGAGGCATTGCCGACGGTACGGTCGGCCGCGGGAAGTCGGTTCGGCGTGTGAAAGCAAGCCCTACCCGTTGCTCGCGGGGCGATCGACGGATGAATAACTGCTCTCGACGCCGCTTGGCAGTCGACGGCGATGCCACACGAGTCCGCGGTCTCTACCGAGACATAGAGTGTCCCTAAAGCACCGTATTCGGCAGTTAGATGGACTCTACTGTCCGGTACGCCGTTCATAGTATATATCGGTGCTCACTGACGTTCGGCCAGATGACCAGTCCACACACACGACAGTCATCGTCACCGAACGATCGGACGACGGCGACGCGAATCGAATCGCTTGCGGACGCGGACACGAGATGGTCACCCCCGACCACGGCCGAATCGGCCGCCCGACTCGGTGATCGGCGAGCGCGGATCCGTGACGACACGGGCGTGGAGGCGTAACCATGGTGGGATCGCAACTCAGTGGGTCGATCGACGGGCGCGCTCTCGCCGCTTTCGGCGCGGTTCTGCTCGGTGCGGTCGTCGTCATGGGAGTCGTCTCGGGAACCGCAACCGTTGGCGCCGAGACGACCGCGACGATGCAGGAGAACGTCACCGAGGAGGAGTACGTCGAACCCGCACCCGAGGAGGGTGACGAATACTTCGAGGCAGTCGCGAACGACGACACCTGGATCAGCTACGTGAATCCCCGCGACGAGTACCGGGACCCCTACCTCGGGGACGGCTCCGGAAAAATCTGCGTGACGCTGCTCAACGAGGCCGGCGACCCGATCGCCGGCGAGACCGTCCCGAACACGACCGTGACGATTCCGACGGGCGAAGAACTCGAGTGGCATCCCCACGCCGATCCGATCACCGTGGAGTACCCGGTGACCGACGGCTACGAGCAGCCGCTCGACGCCGACCAGTTCGGGACCAGCGACCTCCCGCAGGGTGACGGCTACATGGACTCCCACTGCATCGAGATGCACGGCCAGCCAGAGGACGCCACGATCGAGTACGGCGAAGCCCAGATCGACGGCGAGTACGCCGACGATATCGAGGTCGTCGGCTACATCCAGCAGCAACCGGCCGGGGATGGCTGGGACACCGACATCGATCCGATCGAAGCCGCCGAGTCCTACGAGGAAGCCGGCGGCGAGTGGGCCTACCAGAGCGAAGACACCCACGGTCAGGTCGTGGTCGTCCTCCAGCTCGATCGCGATCCGGCGGAGTTCGACCAGGGCAACGGCGGTGACGACTCGGACGGCGAGAACGACGAGAACGGGTCGACGGACGACGCCGATCAAAACGAAACCGACGACGCGGACGTCGAGACCGACGGCTCCGACGACGACGGGAGCGACGGGCTCCCCGGCTTCGGCGCGGTCGTCGCGATCGTGGCCCTGGCGGTCGCGGGACTCCTCGCGACCCGTCGGTGACGGGTCGCCGTTCGTCCCGGTGTGCGGTCGCCGGAGACGGTCCGACCCCCACGGGCGACCGGCACCGATCGCCCGAACCAGTGAGAATTTGAGGATCGACGCGAGAGGGTCGACCGATGACCCCGCCAGCCGACTCCGACGATAGCGAGCCAGCAGTGCCCATCCACTGTCCCGACTGCGAGACGACGTCCCGCGTCCCGCTCGCAACGGTCGCCGACGCGGTCGAGCGCCACAACGAACAGCTCCACGACGGAGACGAGGTCGCGCGGGTCGATCCCGACGTGGCGGATCGAATCGCCGATCTGGCCGCCGAGGATCTCGGTCTCCTCGACGGGGCGTAGTCCAAACGATCGCCGACGCCGACGGAACTCCCGGGTTACCGTTTCAGGAACGCGATCAGCCTGTCGACCAGCGATCGATCCGCCTCGTCGGCGGAAACGCGCGTGATGCGACCCTCCTCGTCCGGTTTCTCGCCCATGCGCACGTCAGGCCGTTTCGAATCCATACCCGTCGACTTCCGCACGCCGGGGAACAAGCGTTGCCCCTGCGATTGCGCCCGATCGGGCTACGATGTCTCGTCACCGAACGGGAACCTCCCAGGGGGAATCGATTCGTCGGATTCGCCTCGAGTCGACACACACACGGTTCTACGCACGTATGGCACCCATATGCACGAAGAAGTCGAGTGGATGAACTACGGAGACGATCAGATACTCGAACTGCTGCAGTCCGAGGACGTCTTCGCCCCGGACCACGTCGCCGAGGAGGTCCCCCTGCGGAGTCCGGAAGTCGCCGTCCGGTGTCGTGAACTCGCCAAACACGGCCTGTTGAAAAAGCGGATGGCCGGGATGTACGAGGTCACCGACCTGGGCGATCGGTTCCTCGCGGGCGAGGTCGATCCGGAGGAACTGGCCGCCGATGGAGACGACGAAGACACCGAAACCGAGGACTAGGAGATCGACGCAGGCGGTCGTCGCTGGTCCGTCCCGGTTTCGTCGTCCCCGAACTCGTCCGCCTCGGGATCACGATCGTCGAGCAAGGCGTCGATCACGTCCGTCGCGGCGGGTGCGTACAGCGGCCGGTTGTCGTTGCCACAGCGATCGCTCATCAGGCACGCCGGACAGCCCTCGTCGCGGCCACAGGGGCAGTCGACCATCAACTCGCGAGCGCGGCGGGCGACGGCCTCGTACTCGTCGTAGATACTCCGGGCGAAGCCGACGCCGCCCTCGATCGCGTCGTAGATGAACCAGCCGCTCGTGTCCGACGCGTCGGGGAGCCGATTGGTCGCGAGGCCGCCCAGGTCGGCCGCGTCGACGTTCAACTCGAGCGGCGCGACGGCGATCATCGCGTGCTCGATGGCGTGGATTCCGCCCAGGTAGCCGTGCAGTCGCGGCGGAATCGCCTCGCACTCGTCGTTGTGATAGGCGCTGTGGGCGGTCCGGACCGCGCGGTCGACGTCCTCGGGGACCTCGGCCCAGCACAGTTGCGTGCGCATCGAAAGCGGCGGGACGCCGGTCTCGAGGCCGACGGCGCGAACGTCGCCCGAGCCGACCTCGCGTCGCATGAACGTGCTGTAGTGGATCGTCACCGTGCCGTAGCCGTAGTTGAGCCGAAACGGGCCGACGTCCCGCGATTCGCGGACCTCGGTGTCGTAGATCCGCACCTGTCCCTGCGACTGGGTGTAGTAGTCCACGTCCACGCGTTCGAGTTCGACGACCGGCTGTGGCCGGTCCTCCCGGAGCGCGACGACCTCGTACTGCTCGCCCCGGAACCGGACGATCGCGCCCTCGTGGTAGTCCCGGTAGGCGCGGTCGCGCCCGATCGGTTCGTGGTCGATCGAGCCCTCGCCGACGAGGCGGACCTCGAACGTGTTCCCGCCCGTCGCGTAGAGGCTCACCTCGTCCTGGGGCCGATCGCGGTGCGCGGTGGTGACGCCGCCGGCGAGCGCCCCCTCCAGATCGCCCAGCCGCCGACCGAACTCGACCGCGCGCTCGAGTCGATCGCGCCCGCCGAACCGATCGGCGTCGGCCGTCGTGAGCGGGAGTTCCTGGGCGGCACAGTTGACGTGTCGCCGGTAGACGGGGTTGTTCTCGAGGTCTACCACGGCGTTCTCGTGGTCCGTCTCGAGGACGTACTCGGGGTGTTCGAGGAGGTACCGATCGAGCGTCGCGTGGCTCGGGACGAACACGGAAAGGGCGTCGCGCTCGCCGCGCCCGGAGCGGCCGATCCGCTGCCAGAACGACTGCCGGGAGCCGGGATACCCCTGCAGGACGGTGCCGTCGACGCCCCCGACGTCGATCCCGACCTCGAGCGCGCTCGTCGTCGCCACCCCGTCGAGTCGACCGTCTTTCAGGCGGTTCTCGGTCGCCCGCCGCGACTGCTTGCCGTGGCCGGCGTTGTACGGTTCGAGCGCGGCGGTTCCCTGGTAGGGCAAGCCGGAGTCCCCGAGGAACGACTCGGCCCGATCGACGGCCAGTTCGGTTCCCTTCCGGGAACCACAGAACAGCAACGAGGGCACGTCGTGGTAGCAGAGGTGGGCCCAGACCTCCGGCGCCTCGACGGTCGCGGGCCGTTTCGAGGGCGTCTCCCAGCCGTCGGATGGGGCGGCCGTCTCACCGGCGGCACTGTCGCCCGTCCCGCCGGTTGTCCCGTTCCCGTCCCCGTTCTTCGTGGGCGGATCCCAGAAGACGAGGTCGCGTTCGCCCCGCGGCGATCCGTCCTCGTCGACCACCGTCGCCGGTTCACCCGTGAGTGCCCGGGCGTGGTCGGCGGGGTTGCCGATCGTCGCCGAGGTGAGGACGTACTGGGGGTCGCCGCCGTACCAGTCGACGATCCGCCGGGTGCGCCGGAGGATCCACGCGGCGTGCATCCCGCCGAGTCCCGTCCACGAGTGGGCCTCGTCGACCACGATCAGGTCGCAGTTGGCGTGGAAGGTCGCCCAGCGGTGATGACCCTCGAGGTACTGGTTCAGCCCCGCGAAGTTGGTGATGACCACGTTCGCTTCCTCGCGAATGCGGCGCTTGTCGTCGTGTCTCGTGTCGCCGTCGTAGACGCCGACCGTGACGTCCAGGTCGAGCGTCCCACGGAGCAGGTCGTTCAGTTCGCGTTCCTGGTCCCGGCTGAGCGCCTTCGTCGGGTAGACGATCAGCGCCCGCGTCTCGGGATCCTCGAGGTACCGCCGTGCGATCTGGAGCGCGTACACGTACGTCTTCCCCGACGAGGTCGAGGTCGCCACGCAGACGTTCTCGCCGTCCCCGAGCGCGTTCAGCGCCTCGGCCTGGTGGCTCCAGAGGTCGATCCCGAGCCGCGAGGCGAGGTCCGGCGGGAGTACCTCCGTGGCCGAGACGTGACTGGCCGCCCGCGCCGGGATCGTGATCCGCTCGTCGATCTGGCCGCGATAGCGCCGCGAGGGGTACGTCTCCGGCAACGCGTCGGCGGTCAGCGCGAGTCCGTCGCCGGTGGCCGATTCCTCCCGTCCGTGAGTCCAGTTCTCGTCGCTCATCGTCAGAAGTCACCCAGTCCGGTCTGTGTCGGCTCGTCGCCGTTTGGTGAGTCGATCGACTCGTCAGCCGCCGGCTCGGCGGCCGCGATCGCGTCGTAGACCGCCGCCAGTTCCTGCACGTCGGCCTCGCAGTACCGCCTGATCGCCTCCCAGTCGATCGCGATCGAATCCGGCGACTCGATCGATCGGCGGAGTCGCCGGGCGACCGTCGCCCCATCGATCGCGCCGGCGGCGGCGCCGCGGTCACACCCGATCGCCCCCGCGACGTCCTCGAGTCGGTTCGTTCGACCGGGCAGGTGGGCGTGGTCCTGTCGAACGGCCCAGTCGTACGGATCGCACCTGCGCACGTCCTCGCGCCAGAACTCGGCGAACGCCGGCGCGTAGCGATTCACGAACCGATCGAGGTGTTTGTAGTCGAACTCGTACCCGTTCCAGGCGGCGATCGCGGGCCGATCGTACTCGGCGGCCAGCCACTCGAGGAACGCCCGCGTCGCCGCGCCGGGCTCCTCGCGGGACGGCTCCGTGTCGACGAAGTCGACGTATGCGTCGCGGTCCGGGTCGTAGACGCCGATCAGGGGAATCACCGTCGGCGAGAGGCCGTCGGTCTCGATGTCGACGAACAGCGGCTCTCGCTCCGCCGGCGGAACGGGCTCCGACGAGCGGCGAACGACCCGCCCGTCGGCGAGCGCGCGGGCACTGGCCCGCATCGTTCGTGCCGTCGCGTCGCCGACGCCCCGGACCGATCGCAACGCCGCCGGCGACGCGTCGGCGACGGCCGCCCGGGAGTCGAACCCCCCATCGCGGAGTCGGCGCGCCGTCGTCGGCCCGACGCCGTCGAGAGCCTGCAGACCGAACCGATCCGCCGGGACGGACGAGACCGAGACGGCACCATCCGTGGCGCATCTGAGACAGGCCAGTTCCGGCGCCCCCGATCGGCGTATCGGCCCGAGCCCCCGAACGGGGAGTCGAACGTCCCGGCCATCGGCGGTCGCCGTCCACACGTGCGCGTAATTCGCCGGGAGCGATCCGGTGAGGAACGTCGTCTCGGTCGCCGATCGGGCCTGGTAGCGGGCGATCACGTCGCGACCCTCGAGGGTAGCTTCCATGGCGACCTCGTCGGCCCGCGTCTCGACGTCGTCACAGACGACGTAGTCGGCGTCCGCAGGGACCTCGGGCTCCGTCGCGGTGCCACCGTTCGGATCGGCGTCCGAGAGCGCGGCGAGTCGCGAGGCGAACCCGATCGTGACGCCGTCGACGGTCTCCGATCGAGCCGACGCGGAGCCGCCGGGATCGAAGACCGGTCCGTCGAACGCCCGGCGAAGTCGGCTGATCGTCCGGACGTCCATCCCGTCGCGGACGACGGCGACGAGATCGGGGTCGAACACGGTGAGAACGTCGGCCAGTCGCTCCGCCGCAGGCGGGCCGCCGGCCGGTCCGGCGAGCGCGTCACAGCGCACGGCGAGCACCGCCGCGCCCGCGTCGTGTTCGACGGTCATACGCCTACGGTGAGAGCGATCGCTGAAAAGCGTTTGCGATGGGATGAGCGTGACGGACCGCCGAGGGCCACAGTCGGCGCGGGCGGCCGTCCGACACACTCACTCCGGGATTGGCCGCCGCGTGTCCACCACGCGCACGCCCCGTCCGGCGACGCGGATCTCCGCCCATCCCGGCAGTTCGTCCGGGTCGATCGGGACGAGCATGAGCAGGGCACCGTCGCCGGTCCCGACGAGTCGTCGCTCCGGCGATCGCTGTCGCATGCACCGGTTCCACTCCCCGGTACTGAGTCGTCTCCGCACCTGCCACTCGGTATAGTATCGGCCGTTCGACCCCGCGAAGAGCGCGTCGACCGGCACGTTCACTGACACGCGTCGGTCACCTCCAGCCACGCCGTCGGCCCTCGCCTACGTCGAATCGGCCGTCGCCTACGTCGAAACACCATTCATTCCCGGTCGAACGATGAGCGGATGACCGGATCGGTGCTCGGGTTCACATACGAGACCTTTAAGATTCCGTGACTATCACGACTGCCTGAACGCCGCCGGATCATCGAAGAGGTCGGCACGTAGTTCGGATCCAATCACTCCGGAAGTTCATACACCCTTATGTATTGTAGATTTGAATCAAGAGTATGTCCGCTCTGCAATCCCTTCGGCCTGCGATTAGCGGCGTGGTTCGGAACCCGATCCTGCTGGTCATTACGGGCCTCTACGGGCTCGTCCAGCTGCCACAACTGGCCCTGCAGGAACAGGATCCGCTGCTGGCGACTGCAGTCTCGCTGGGGGTGACCGGTCTGATGATCTTTCTGCTGCCGTTCTTCCAGGGCGGGGTCATCGGGATGGCCAGCGAAGCGATCGCCGGCCGAACGACCCTCGGAACGCTCCTCCGATCGGGCAAGTCGAATTACGTCTCCTTGCTGCTGGCGTATTTCGTCTTGCTCGCGGTGAACTTCGCGTTCGGCATGTTCGTCTTCTTCGGCATCCTGATCGGCGGCGTGAGCGTCGTCGCCGGCGGCGGCGAGCCGGGAATCGCCGTGCTCGCAGTGCTGGGGCTCTTCGGGCTCGTGGCGCTCCTCGGCTACCTGCTGGTGACCTTCTTCGTCCAGTTTTACGCCCACGCGATCGTCCTCAGCGATACCGATCTCGTCGGCGGCTTCAAGACGAGCGTCGGTCTCGTCCGGGACAACATCCTGAGCGTCGTCGGCTACACGGCCGTTCTTCTGTGCGGCAGTGCGATCCTCGGCGGCGTCGGCGTGGGGGCGTCGTTCCTCTTCACCGCCGACCAGTCGACCGGGGTACCCGTTCCCGAACTCTCGCTTCCGGTGCTCGTCGCTGCCGGGGTCGCGTATCTGGTCGCGGTTGCGATCGGCGGCGCGTTCTACGCGACGTACTCGGTCGCGTTCTACCAGAATATCCGGTCCGACGATCGGCGACCGTCGACGACCGGGTACTGACGGGGTCCGGTCGGATCGTCAGTCTCGCCGGTAGTACGCGACGACGGCGTCGAACAGTTTCGCCTCCGCGCGGCGGCGGTGGTCCTCCGCCGTCCGCCGATCGATCCCGACGGTCTCGGCGATGGCCGCCATCGACGTCTCCCGCGGCGACTGGTAGTAGCCGCGCTCGACGGCCAGGGTGAACACCTGCTGCTGGCGCTTCGTGAGCGACGGCAACACGCGATCGAGTCCGAGCGGAGACTCGGCCGCCACCCCGTCGACGTCCGGGTCGAGGGCGCGCTTCTCGGCGACGGTCACGTCGAACGCGTCCTGGAGCGACCGGTAGAGGGCCGTGAGCCGATCGGCCGACAGCGCGAGCACGCGACAGCACCGCGTGCCCGCCTCGTACCGAAGCGGCGGGAGGAGGACGCACCCGCTGTCGGCGAGGTGGGCGTCGACGGTCGGTTCGTCCGTCCCGCGAACGCAGTCGGTCGTGACGACGACCGCGCGATCGCCCGCCACCAGCGCGTCGTCGACGCCCGCGATCTCGTCGACGCGGTCGCAGATCCGATCGACGTCGTCCGGCGACCCGCGGACGCGCAACAGGTCTGCGTGGTCGTTACACCAGAGCGCGATCGTCGCGTCGAACTCGTCGGTGATCGCCGCGAAGCCGCCCGTTCCCGACAGGCGAAAGGTGACCTCGTGCACGGGGTCGATATCGGCGGCCAGTAATAAAAGCATAGGCGCATGCCCACCACACGGCCTTGGAACTGAGTGACGAACTCCGACGCATGCAGGAGTCCGATTCCCGCGACTCGCCGATCGGTGAGCCCAGCGACCAGTGGCGCGAGTACCGTGGCGCGCCGACCGGGACCGATCGGGAGTGTCGCGGCTGGCGCCAAGAAGCCGCGCTACGCATGCTGAACAACAACCTCGACCCCGAGGTGGCCGAGAATCCCGAAGACCTGGTCGTCTACGGGGGAACCGGTCGCGCGGCCCGATCGTGGGACGCCTACGACGCGATCTGTGCGGAACTGCGCGACCTGGGCGAGGAGGAGACGCTACTCGTCCAGTCCGGCAAGCCCGTCGGCCGGTTCGAAACCCACGAGCGAGCGCCACGCGTGTTGATCGCCAACTCCAACCTCGTGGGCAAGTGGGACGACTGGGAACACTTCCACGAACTCGAGGCGAAGGGACTGATCATGTACGGCCAGATGACCGCCGGCTCGTGGGCCTACATCGGCACGCAGGGGATCATCCAGGGGACCTACGAGACGCTCGCGGAGCTGTCGACCCAGCACTACCCCGACACCGAGGGGTTACAGGGCAAGATCGTCGTCACGGGCGGCCTCGGCGGCATGGGCGGCGCGCAACCGCTCGCGGTAACGATGAACGGCGGCGTCTGCATCGCCGCGGAGGTCGACGAAGCGCGGATCGATCGCCGTCTGGAGACGGACTACTGCCAGGAGAAGACCGACGACCTGGACGCGGCGATCGAACGCGCCGAAGCCGCGGCCGAGGCCGGAGAACCCTACAGCGTCGGCGTCCACGTGAACGCCGCTGACATGCTCGAAGCCATGCTCGATCGGGGGTTCGTCCCGGACGTGGTGACCGACCAGACGAGCGCCCACGACGAACTCGAGGGGTACTACCCGTCCGGCTACACCGTCCCGGAGGCCGATCGGCTCCGAGAGGACGATCCCGACGAGTACGTCGCGGAGAGTCTCGCGACGATGGAACGGCACGTCGACGCGATCCTCGAGATGCAGGACGCGGGCGCGATCGCGTTCGAGTACGGGAACAACATCCGGGGACAGGTCGCCGACCACTGCGATCACGACGCGGCGTTCGACTATCCCGGGTTCGTCCCCGCGTACATCCGGCCGCTGTTCTGCCGCGGGAAGGGACCGTTCCGCTGGGTCGCACTGTCGGGCGAGCCGGCGGACATCCACCGGACCGACGAGGCGGTCAAAGCGCTGTTCCCGGAGAAAGAGCACCTGCACCGCTGGATCGATCTCGCACAGGAACGCGTCGCGTTCCAGGGACTCCCGTCGCGGGTGTGCTGGCTGGGATACCAGTCAGGCGACGATCCCGACGGACTTACCGAGCGCGCACGCTTCGCGCTCCGGATCAACGACCTCGTCGCCGACGGGGAGATTGCAGCGCCGATCGTCGTCACGCGGGACCACCTCGACGCGGGTTCGGTCGCGAGTCCGAACCGGGAGACGGAAGCCATGCAAGACGGCTCCGACGCGGTGGCCGACTGGCCGATCCTGAACGCCCTGCTCAACTGTGCGGCGGGGGCGGACATCGTGAGCGTCCACGACGGCGGCGGGGTCGGGATCGGTAACGCGATCCACGCGAACAACCACGTGGTCCTCGACGGGAGCGACCTCGCGGCGGAGAAAGCCCGCCGCGTCTTCACTGCCGACCCGGGAATGGGCGTCGTCCGCCACGCCGACGCCGGCTACGAGGCCGCGATCGAGGAGGCCAGCGAGTCGGGCGTACACGTCCCGATGGAGGACCGCGAATGACGGTGAACGGGGCGACGTTCGTCACTCATCCCGACTGGGCCGACGCCGGCGGGTGGAACGGCGCGGCGCGATCGGCCGATCCGAACGACGAACTGTTCGGCCACGTCGTCGCCGACGTGGCGCTGGACCGAGTTGACGAGGCCGGCGTCGACGCGGTGCTCGTCGGCGAACCCTACGACGGTGCCGTCATCGGCCGCCGAGGAGCGCGCGAGGCCCCCGTCGAGATCCGCCGCTCGCTCGCGCGGACGAAGACCCACCACGTCGACGGCGGGCCGGTCCGATCGATCGGCGACCTCGGGGACCTCTGCTCGCTGGTCGCGGCCGACGATCACGAGCGCGGTGACGACGATCGACCCGTCCGCGCGGTCCAGACCGACGTACGGACGGCGACCGATCGCGTCCACGATGCCGACCCGCTCCCGGTCTTCCTCGGCGGCGACAACTCGCTCACGTATCCAAACGTCGCGCCCCTGCTCGATCGGGGGTCGGTCGGCGTGGTCAGCCTCGACGCCCACTTCGACGTGCGCGAGGTCAGGAACGGCGCGGGCCCGTCGAGCGGCACCCCCTACCGCCAGCTCTTCGAGGCGGGTCTCGATCGGTACGCCTGTCTCGGCGCGCGACACTTCGAGAATTCGACGGCGTACCACGAGTTCGTTCGCGAACGCGGTGGCGAGATCGTCACCGCCGAGGAGGTCGAAGACAATCCCGTAGACGCCACGATGCGGGCGCTCGACGCGATGGACGACGTCGATCGGCTCTACGTCAGCGTCGACTGTGACGTGCTCGACGCGAGCGCCGCACCGGGAGTGAGCGCGCCGACGCCGGGCGGGATCACGTCCCGGGAACTGTTCCGCTGTCTCCGAGTCCTCGCCGGCGACGATCGGCTCGCCGGCGTCGAGGTCGTCGAGTGCGCCCCGCCGCTCGATCGGGACGGGCTGACCGTCGACGCCGCGGCGCGGGCAGTGGCCCACGCACTCGCCGGCTACGTGGAGGGACGACGATGAGCGGGGCCGACACGCCGTCGAGCGACGATCCGGCCGACGACGGGACCTGCGTCGTCTACGATGCCGGCGAACTCGTCGTCGGTCCCGCCGCGGGCACCGACGAATCGCGGGCCGGCGACGGCTCACGAGCGATCGGCGACCGGGCGGCCGACGGACCGCTGGAGATCCGCGAGGACGCCGCGTTCGCCGCGATCGACGGCGAAGTCGTCGCCGTCGGACCGACCGACGAGATCACGCGCGAGTATCCGCCCGAGAGCGCCGCCACGGCGATCGACGCCGGCGGGAACGCGGTCGTCCCGGGGTTCGTCGATCCGCACACCCACGCCGTCTTCGCGGGCGATCGATCGGACGAGTTCACGGCCAAACTCCGGGGGAAGAGCTACCAGGAGATCCTCGCGGAGGGCGGCGGCATCCTGCGGACGGTCCGTGCGACCAGGGCGGCCAGCGACGCGACCCTGCGCGAGAACCTGCGCGCACACCTCGACGTCATGCTCGCCCACGGGACCACCACTGTCGAGGTCAAGTCGGGGTACGGCCTCGACGCCGAGACCGAACTGCGACTGCTCGAGGCGATCGATCGCGTCGCCGACGCGCACCCGATCGACGTCGTGCCGACGTTCATGGGTGCCCACGCGGTGCCCGAGGGGCGGGAGGCCGACGAGTACGTCGACCGGGTGGTCGAGGAACAGCTTCCGGCCGTCGCCGAGCAGGGGATCGCCGAGTTCTGCGACGTCTTCTGTGAGGCCGACGTCTTCGACGTCGCCCAGTCGCGGCGCGTGCTGGAGGCGGGCGAAGCGGCCGGGCTCACCCCGAAGATCCACGCGGAGGAGTTCACCCGCCTCGGCGGAGCACAGTTGGCCGCCGACCTCGGAGCCGCGAGCGCGGATCACCTGCTCCACGCGACCGAAGAAGATGCGGCGGCGCTCGCGGCGGCCGACGTCGTTCCCGTGCTCCTGCCCGCGACGGCGTTCGGCCTCGGCGAGGCGTACGCCGACGCCCGGGCCTTCCTCGATGCGGGCGCACCCGTCGCGCTCGCGACGGACTTCAACCCGAACTGTCACGCCCGTACGATGGAGTTCGTCCAGACGCTCGCTGCCGTCGAGATGGGGCTCACGCCGGCCGAGGCGCTTCGCGGGGCGACCCACGACGCGGCGCTCTCGATCGATCGCGAGGACGGGACCGGAACCCTCCGCGAGGGCGCGCCGGCGGACGCCGTGGTGCTCGAAGCCCCGTCGATCGCGCACCTCGCGTACCGGTTCGATACGTCCGCCGTCGACACGGTCATCAAAGCGGGCGTCGAGGTGGACCCATGACCACCGTCACGCGATCGGCAGGACCCGTTCGATCGGACTGCCGACAGAACGAGATGAAAGAGCGAGCCCCGGCGGGGGCGATCGAACGGGGAGAACGACTCGATTACGGCCGGCTAAAACGTGATGATCTCGTAGCCGTCGCCGACGAGCGATCGGACGCTCGGGTGACCCTCGAACTGGTCGATCGGGGCGGCCTCGCTGGCTTCGACCTCGTCCTCGACGCCGTAGGCGCCGGCACAGTAGTCACAGACCTGCGCGTGGTCGGCGACCGTCGCGTACAGCGCGTGGTAGTCGTGGTCCTCGTCCTCGAGTTCGCCGACCCACTGGGTTCCGGCCCCGTCGAAGATCAACTGGACGTCGTCGCCCGCCTCGTCGAATTCCTTGACGACCTGGAGGGCGTTGACGACGCGACCGAGGTCGGACGGCGCTTCGGTACCTGCGAGCACGACGATTGCTGCGTCTGGCATGCGATCCCCACTTGGAAGACGGTCTGCATGTCCCTTCTGCGGTCGTGCGCGTGGGGGCCACGATCGATCGCGACGCCACCTGGGACGGGTAACGCGCCCGGGTCATCGCGAGGTGACGATCGATGACGACCGTCGAACTCGACGGCGAGAGCCTCACGCCGGACGACGTCGTCGCCGTCGCTCGCGACGACGCGACGGCCAGCGTCCCCGAGTCGGCCCGCGAGCGGGTGCGCGAGTCCCGCGAGCGAGTCGAATCGGTGATCGAGAGCGGCGACGCCGTCTACGGTCTCAACACCGGGTTCGGCGAACTGGTCGACGAACGAATCTCGCCGGAGGACCTCGAACGGTTGCAGGTCAACCTGCTCCGGAGCCACGCCGCCGGCGCGGGGCGGGAACTCGCGCGCGAGGAGGTCCGCGCGATGATGGTCGCCCGGATCAACGCCCTCGTGAAGGGCTACTCGGGCGTTCGCGAGCGGGTCGTCGACACGCTCGTGGCGATGTGCAACGAGGGCGTCCACCCCGTCGTCAAGTCCCGCGGGAGCCTCGGCGCCAGCGGCGACCTCGCCCCGCTCGCGCACATGTCGCTGGTGCTGATCGGCGAGGGCGAGGCGATCGTCGACGCCGAAAACCCGGGGGACGGCGACGGAACGACACACCGGATTTCCGGTGAAGAAGCGCTCGCGGCGATCGATCGCGACCCGCTCGAACTCGCGCCGAAGGAGGGGCTCGCGCTCATCAACGGCACGCAGTTGACGACCGGCCTCGCGGCCATGGTCGTCGTGGACGGCGAACGACTCGTCCGCGCCGCCGACGCCGCCGGTGCGCTGACGACCGAGACGACGCTGGCGACGACGGCGACGTCGGCCGCCGCGATTCAGGACGTGCGCCCGCACGCCGGCCAGCGCGAGAGCGCCGAACTGATCCGGCGGCTCACCGACGGGAGTGAAGTCGTCGAGGCCCACCGCAACTGCGATCGGGTCCAGGACGCCTACGCGCTCCGGTGTCTGCCGCAAGTCCACGGCGCGGTCCGGGACGCACTGGCGCACCTCCGTGCGGGCGTCGAGACCGAACTGAACAGCGCGACGGACAACCCGCTCGTCTTTCCCGCGGACGCGGTCGACGATCGCGCCTCCGGCACCGATCGCGGCGCGATCCTCTCGGGTGGCAACTTCCACGGCGCGCCGCTCGCCCTGCGACTGGAGTACGCCCGCCTCGCGCTGACCGACCTCGCCGCGATCGCGGAGCGCCGGATCGATCGACTCCTCAATCCGAACCTCCAGGAGGATCACCTCCCGCCGTTTCTTGCGTCCGACAGCGGCCTCGAATCGGGGTACATGATCGCCCAGTACACGGCCGCGGCGTTGCTCAACGAGATGCGATCGATCGGGGCCGCGTCGACGGACAACACGCCCGTCAGCGGGAACCAGGAGGACCACGTCAGCATGAGCGCACAGGCGGCGCTCAACGCCCGAACCGCCGTCGAGAACGCCCGGACGATCGTCGCCGCCGAACTCGTCTGCGGGACGGAGGCGGCCGAATACGTCGACGACGCCTTCGCGGCGGACGACCTCTCGCACGGCGCCGGCACGAGCGCGGTCCGGGACCTGGTCCGGGACGTCGTTCCCCCACTGACGACGGATCGGCCGATCCACACGGACCTCGAGGCGGTCGCGGCGCTGGTCGATGCTGGCTGTCTCGACGACGCGCTCGATCGGGCGCTCGCGGGGTTCGAACCGACGTGAGCCCGATCGAGACGGTCGTCGGTCCCGATCGGGGCGGTCGTGGATGACCGACGCCGATCGGACGGAACGTCGCCGAACTCGGCAGTGGGTAACGTTTTCCGTGTCGAGTTCGTAGCCCGCGGTGCCTTCGACCGGACGAAGGCCGTCCGACGGCGGGGACTCCATTCGAACACACACCACCTACCGTTCCCGCTCCCGTCGGACAAGCGATTTCTGGCGCTAGACCGCCGACGAGTCGTGCAACCGGCCGCTACTCGGTCCCGCTACCGTCCTCGAAGAACTCCCCGAGCACCGTCTTCAGTCCCTTCCGGAGGTGCTGGTGCATCGTCGGCGGCGAGACGTCCATCGCCTCGGCGATCTCCTCGCCGGTACTCTCGCGCGGCCAGTCGAAGAAGCCGCTGTAGTACGCCAGCCGCAACGTGGTCAACTGGCGATCGGTCAACTCGTCGAGGATGCGGGTCCGGCGCTCGGCGGCCGTCCGGACCGGTCGATCGACTTCCCGTCTGGCGACCAGATCGGTGTTCTCGTAGACGGCGGTCAGCGCCTCGGCGATCTCCCGGACGTCGGCGTCCCGTGAGACCTCGACCAGGATGGAGCCGACGCCGTCCTCGACCGTCACGTTCCGGATCGTCGCCCCGTGATTCGCGAGGGTCCGGACGCCCGAGCGGGACAGTCGGAGTTCGATCGTGCAGCGACGGGTCCCGTCGTGGATGAGTCGACACGATTCGACCGAGTCGTGATCGGTCGCCTCCTCGAGCACCGTCTGGCCGTCGAGTCCCTCGATGGTCACGAACTGGAACGAGCGGCCATCAGCCGTCGTCCCGGCCCACTCGAGCGAACAGGTGCAGTCGTACGACTCGGAGAGATCGAACGAGAGCGTGTCGCCGCCGTGGATGTGAAATTCGAGTTCGACGACGGTGTCCGCGAAGAGCAGCTGGCGGTTCTTGACCGCCTGGATGGCGAACCCGATCGTCTCGCCGAGCAGGCGGAACTCGGCCTGTTCGCGCTCGCTGAAGGCGTCGTCCCTGCTCGCGAGGACGGTGAGAACCCCGTAGGTCGCGTCCTCGTGACTGATTGGGACGGCGATCAGGGACGCCACGTTGTCCTCGGCCGCAGCCTCCCGAAGCGGGTCGGCGAGTTCGTCGGTCTCCGAGAGCCCGTTCGCCGTCTGTACGTCGCCGGTCACGAGCGCCCGCTGGACAGACGGCTGGCGATCGGCCGGGAGTTCGCGGGCCGTCTCGAGGACTGCGTTTGCACTCCCCGACCCGGTCCGGTAGGCGAGTTGCCGATCGGCGGTTCGTTCGGCGATCCACGAGCCACAGTACAGTTCCGAGTCGACGAGTTGATCGCAGACCTCGCGTTCGATCGCGTCCCGCGAGGGAGCCTCGACGAGCGTCTCGATCACCTCCCGGATCACCGCGTTGATCCGGTTGAGCGTCTCGAGTCGATCGCGCCGCGACTGCAGTTCGCGGACGCGACGGGCGCGCTCGGTAACGTCCTGTGCCAACCACAGGACCGCACCGGATTCCGAAATCTCGTCGACGATCGGAACGACCTGCGCTTCGTAACAGCGTCTCCCGTCGCTCGTATCGACGTCGTACTCGATCGACTGCGCTTCACCGGCGCGAATCGTCCGATCGATACACGACTGAAGTCGTGCGGCAGTGGGACTCGAAAACGCCTCGTCGACGTTCCTCCCGACGAGTTCGTCGCGAGACAGCGTACACAACTCGGAGGCCTGTCGACGGACGCTCACGTCGAGATAGGTTCCGTCCTCGTCGATGATGAAGGCCTCGTCCGGGAGTTCGTCGGCGAGACTGCGGAGAACGCGCCACTCGTCCGTCGATTCCGGTTCCACGTCGCTTTCCCGGTCGGCGTCGCGCTCCGATCGAATCGTCGCGACGATCCGATCGAGCGTCTCCGTGTCGCTCTCGGCTGGAACGTATTCGGTCGCGCCAGCCCGGAGTGCGGCGGTCGCCACCCGTTCAGACCCGTTTCGTGGCGCGACGATCGTCGGGGGTGACGGGGCCACCTCGTGGACGCGTTCGAGCGTGGTCCGGAGCGCCGCCGGCCGATCGATCGAGACGACGACGCCTGCTGGGTCGACGGAGGTCGCCGCCCCACCCTCACGGGACGGCGAGCGGTCGGTGGGATCCCGGTCGGGGTCGTCCGGGGGCGAATCGAGACGGGATTCGAAGTCGGCGTCGGGAGCCAGTGCAGTGACGGTCATCGACGTCTCGTCTCGAAGCGCCGACTCGAGTTGTCGCCGGCGCTCGTCCGATCCCGTAATCACGACGATCCAGTCGTCCCGGTTCGTTCCTGCCATAGAGTCCGCTCGATCGGGGGTCGACGCAGTGATTCGACGGTCCGCTGGCCCACCGATCCCAGCGGACTCGTGCTCTTTTACATTATCTATACTCAAAAATAAAAACCTGATGGTACGACCCGACGTTCGTCGCTCGCACCGCACAGCGACGCCCGTGCCCCGCTATCCGGGTTGCGAACGGCGGTCGAGTGACCCGGATCGCGGGTCCGCGACCGCAGAAGCGGGACCTAGATTTCGCCCTGTTCTTTCAGGTCCTCGATGATGTCGTCGACGAACGTCTCGGGGTCGTCGTACGGGAAGTCGCCGCCGGACGTCTTGGTGTTGAGTTCCATCGCGGTGATCGAGTAATCACCGGATTCGAACTTCGTCCCCGGCCCGTTCGGCAGTGCCGGAACGAGGTCCATCGGACTCGAGATGGGGTAGTCTGCGCCTTCGAACGCGTCGATCATCTGCTCGCGAAGTTCGGATTCGTCTGCCATTGCGTCTCACTGTTACGCCCGATAAATAATAAATTTGCAGGTAGTTGCGGTACCGTGCGCAGGTAGCCGGAGGGGGACGCTAAACGGCTACGAGGGCGTTATTCGTCATTTCGTCGACCAGTTCCGCCGATCGATCGCGTCGGCCGGTCTACCGGGACCCAGGCGGTCCACGAGACGGCGGGGCCGCGATGTCGGGCGTCTGCCCGCGAGCCATCGGCGCGGCCGCCGGTGGGCAGTGACGGGTCAGAGTCGTCGCATGAACTCGGGGAGGATTCCCCGTTCGGTCGACTCGCCGGCCGCGGTCGGTTCGGGGGCCGGACGATCGGCGTCGGCCCCCTCGCCGGACACGTCCGGTTCGTCGAACGACTCGGACCCGGTGTCGGACTCGTCCGCCGCCGTCGATCCAGTCCCGTCGTCCGCATCGGTGCTCTCGACGGCCGCCTCGAACGCCGCGGGCGAGTCCGGACCGAAGTAGTACGGCTCGGTCGGCCGCAGCGTCGCCAGCAACTGGAGGTTCCCGTACCCCGCCAGCACGAGGGCCGGAACGAAGAGGACCTCGATTCCGAACAGGGTCGGCCCGGCCGTCAGGATAACCAGGAAGGCCGACAGCGGCGAGTAGACGAAGTACGCCAGGACCCGGAACCAGTTGGCGACGTAGGCGTCGACGACGTAGGCGTACAGGCCGTACGCGCCGACGACCAGTCCCGCGTCGGCGTAGATCCCCACCAGCAACCCGACGTCGCCGGCGACGAGCGTGTGAACCTGGACCGCGATCGCCGCCGTCAGCACGGTTGCCCGGTTGACGTACGTCTCGTCGAGCGCCATCCCGAACACGAGCACCACAAGCTGTAACAGCGGCGCTGCGAGCCACCACGGGAGCATACTGAACAGGAGTCCGGAGACGGCCTCGTACACGACTACTCGTGTCTAGGACTGCAGGCGGGTCCCTTCAACGTTCGTTCCGTTTCGAGTCTCGATACGCGGGGCGACCGACGGACTGGACCCGAGTCACCGCCCTCGATCGGCGGTCGATTCGTGAACGGTACTACACCTCCGAAACAATAATGAGCTAGTAGCGTCAATTTCGGTGACATGGCGAAGGATACCGTCCGGTACCCGGACGACGTCGTCGAGCAGATCGACGCGCTCGTCGAAGACGGTATGTTCGAGAGCAAATCCGAGTTCTACCGGTTCTCCGCGGAGTACGTACTGACGCTGATCAACGCCGACCACGAGGTCAAGACGTTCAACTTCGACGAGATCAAGTCCGAACTCGACATCAGCGAAGAGGACCACGCGAAGGCGCTGGGTACCGACGGCGGCACCTTCTTCCTCGATGCCGTCATCACGGTCCGGAAACAGGGGCTCCGGGGCAACTACGAGGCCGCGGAACGGTTCATCGACACCCACTACGACGCGACCGACCAGGAGTGTATCATTCTCGAGGAACTGCTCGGGACCTACCGGGACGGCTCGACCTGAGAACGACGGGTTACCGGACCGGAAGCCCAAGCGCCGCGAGATCGACGTTCTCGCCCACGAGTGACGCGGCCCGATCGAACGGCGTTTCGCTCGCGCTTCTCCCGGCGGTGTCGCCGGCCCCGTCCGCCGGCCGATCGACCCCCGCTGACGCGGCGACGGCGTCGAGGAAGGCCTCCCGGACGGTCGCGTTGTCGAAGACGCCGTGGAGGTAGGTTCCGAGGACGGGTCCTACTGCGGCGCTGGAGTCGCCGAGCGGCCGATCGACGGGTTCGAGCGCCTCTGTGCGGCCCGCGTGGATCTCGTACCCCGAGGCGGTCCCGTCGGCACCGGCCAGGAGCGGGGTCGCCGATCCGTCGACGGGGACCGTCGTCTGCTCGAGGTGTTTGTCGCCCTCGAAGCGCGTCTCGACGGGCAGGAGGCCGAATCCCGCCACCGTGTCGTCTATTTCGGCACCACGGGCGTCGTCCGTCCCGGTACCGTCGGTTCCGTCCGTCCCGGTTCCGACGTCGCTCCCGGTGCCCTCGAGAGACGCGTTCGTGATCCGGTGACCCAGCATCTGGTAGCCGCCACAGAGGCCCACGATCGGCCCGTCGAACGCCGTGAGCGCGTCGTCGTACCCGGCCGCCCGGAGCGCGAGCAGGTCGTCGACGGTGTTTTTCGTCCCCGGGAGGACGACCGCGTCCGCGTTCGCGAGTCGATCGGTCGGATCGCCGCCATCGGGGTCGACCGGCACGTACGACACCGAGACGCCCGGTTCGGCCACGAGAGCCTCGATATCCGTCGCGTTCGAGATACGGGGCAGTCGCGGGACCGCGATCGTCACGCGGCGATCGGCTGGAACGCCGTCGTCGGCGCCGATCACGGCTCGCTCGTCGGTCGCGGGGAGTCCGACGCTGTCCTCTTCGGGCAGGCCGGGGTCGTCGTACGGGAGGACGCCGAGGATCGGGACGCCGGTCCGGGACTCGATCTCCGCGATCCCCGACTCGAGGAGCGACGGCTCCCCGCGGAACTTGGTGATGACCGCGCCGACGACCCGCTCCCGGACGTCGTCGGGAAGCAGTTCGATCGTCCCGTAGAGGCTGGCGAACGCGCCGCCGCGTTCGATGTCGACCAGCAGGAGGATCTCGGCGTCCGCGAACCGGGCCAGTTCGACGTTCGCGAGGTCCCGATCGTGGAGGTTGATCTCGGCGATGCTTCCCGCTCCCTCGGCGACGATCACGTCGTGGTCGGCCGCCAGCCGCCGGTAGGACGCTTCGGCCACCGCTCGCGCGTCGTCCCAGTACTCCTCGTAGTAGGTGCCGGGCGGGACGTGCTCGTGGGCCCGTCCCTGGACGACTAACTGGCTCTCCCCCTCGCCGCGGGGCTTGAGCAGGACCGGGTTGCAGTCGGTCGTCGGCGTCAGCCTCGCGGCACGGGCCTGGACGAACTGGGAGACGCCGATCTCGCCCCAGCGATCGACGGCGTCGTCCGACGCCACCGCGTCCGGGCGAACGACGACCCGGGCGTTGTTACTCATATTCTGTGCCTTGAACGGGGCGACCGAGACGCCCCGATCGGCCAGGAGACGACAGAGACCGGCGGCGACCGTCGACTTGCCGACGTGGCTGGCCGTGCCCGCGATCAGGATCGTCCGTGTCATCCGGGTGCACGCTACTCGTAGGTACGGGAGTATCGTCCTACCGGTTCGACGTTCGTGAGACGACACGCGGTACCGCCAGTATCCGGGGCCGATCCTCACCCCTGCCGATACCGCCGCTCCCAGCGCGGCCCCGCGCGACTCGAGAGTACCCATCCGATCGTCCCGACCCCGACCCCCGAGAGCGCGAGCGCGGCCCCGATCGGAAGCGTGGGTGGGACGAGCACGAACCCCACCACGAGCGTCGGGACGAGCGGGACGGCCACGCCGACGGTGAACAGTGAGAACCGGACGGCGTCGAACAGGAACTCGTTCGGATCGAAGCCGGCGAGAAAGACCGTGAGTCCGTAGTAGTACACCGCGTAGCCCGCGAGCAGGATCGCGCCGACGGCGGCGTCGACGATCGTTGCCTCGAACCAGACGACGGCTGCGAGGTAGGGACCGGCGACGGCCGGGCCGCCCACGAGGACGAACGCGACGCGTTTCGCCTGGAACACGTCCGCGACGGAGACGGGATAGGCGAGATACGATTCGACCGCGTCGAACTGGGTGAGCCAGTTGTACGTCGTGAACGCCGACAGGCCGAGCACGCCGCCGAAGAAGATCCCCGGCGCGGGTTCGACGCCGGTGATCGAGTCGACGACGCCGACCAGGGCGGCGACGAGCGCGAGCAGGATGCCGGCGGAGACGACCGGCTTCCAGACGCCGCCGGAGGACCGGGCCAGGTCGAGCAGGGTCTTCCTGACCAGCGGATCGGCCGTGAACGGGACCACGTCGCTCGTCCGTGCGAACCGGTCGCCGGCGGTGCGAGCGGGACGGCCGTACGTCGGATCGTACGCCGCGAGCGCGGCAGTCGCGACGACCAGCGTCTTGATGGCGAGCGCGCCGCCGATCGCCGGCGAACCGAGCGGCACGAGGACGGCCGAGATCACGCTGGTCTGGTCCGTAAGCCACGCCACGACTACCGCGCCGCCGATCGCGGCAACGATCGCCCACGCCGGAACGCCCCGAGTCCGGCAGGCGATCAGCGCGACAGTGACGGCCATCCCCGCGGCGAAGACGATCGAGAGGGACAGCCACAGCGCCAGGACGGAAAGCGGCGTCGCCGCGGTCAGTCCGAGCACCGGCCCGGCACCGATCGCCATCGGGAGGACGAACACGATGCCGTAGAAGAGCGCGTCTTTCAGCAGGAAGAGCGCGAGCAGGTGTCGCCGGCCGATCGGGAGCGTCGTCGACGACGAGAGGACGAGCGAGAGATCCCCGAAGACGTTCTCCAGCATGTCGGAGCCGACGAAGCCGGCCGTCCCGCTGTAGAGTCCGAACCCGAGCGCGAGGACGTGGAGGCCGGCCACGACAGTCGACCTGGCGGTTCCGTTCGCGAGAAGTGCGACACCGCCGAGTCCGGCCAGGACGGCGACCACGACCGGGAAGAACACGAACCGCCAGCCGCCGAACAGCCGGGTGTGGAGTCGCCACTCCTCCCGGGCGAGGATCCGGAAGAGCGTCCAGCTGGTCCGTCGCAGGGAGGGCGCCGATCGACTCATACTGCCGGACCCGCCGGGAGACCGCGAGCGTCCTCCTCGGTGACGCGATCCAGAAACAGCTCCAGCAGCGACGGCTCCGTGACGCCCTCGAGCGATCGCTCGGCGACGAGCTGGCCGTCGGCGACGATCCCGACGCGCGTACAGATCTCTTCGGCCACGTCGATGTCGTGCGTCGAGACGAAGACCGCGTTGTCCTCGGCCGCGTAGGCGACGAGAAACTCCTTGACCTGTTCCTGGACGAGCGGATCGAGGTTCGCGAGCGGTTCGTCGATGAAGACGACGTCGGGTTCGTGGACGAACGCCTGGGCGATCATCACCTTCTGTTGTTGCCCCCGCGAGAGGTCGGTGGTGAGCGTGTCGAGTTTGCTCCGGAAGCCGAGCCGTTCCGCCCACAGGTCCGTCCGTTCGGCCACGTGATCCGGGTCGAGGTCGCGGACCTCGCCGACGAATTCGAGGTACTCCCGTGGCGTGAGGAAACTCGGCGGCGACCCCTGTTCCGGAAGGATGCCGACCCGTCGGCGCGTTTCGATCGGTTCAGCCGCCGGATCGGTATCGAGCACCCGGACCTCCCCGGCGTCCGGTTCGATCTGGCCGGTCAGGATCCGGATCGTCGAGGTCTTTCCGGCCCCGTTCGGGCCGAGAAAACCGAACAGTTCGCCCCGCTCGATCGCGAACGACAGCCCGTTCAGCGCGTCCACGGAGCCGTAGGACTTCCGCAGCCCCGTCACGTTGACGACACCCATCAGTGACCGCGACTTTCGATCGATCTGTAATAACTGTGCTGGCGGCGAGGCTCCGATCGGCCCCGGGCCGGGATGGCTCCGATGGCGAGACCGAATCATCGGTGAGCGGGACTGTCGCTCTGGCGCGGATTCGAAACGTTTGTGTGCATTGTACGCATTGTATACGCCATGGGAACCATCTCCGCCCGCGTCCCGGACGACCTCGAGGCCGAACTCGAGGTCTATCTCGAGGAGGAAAACCTCGATCGGAGTACGGCCGTCCGGAAGCTGTTGATCGAAGGACTCGAAGAGTGGCGCATGGAGCGCGCACTCGACAAACTCGAGGCCGGTGAAATAACGTTCTCCCGGGCAGCCGAACTCGCGGACCTGTCGGTCTGGGAACTGGCACGACTCGCCGAGGACCGCAACGTGACCTGGGTCGACGGCGATCGTCTCGAGGACGACCTCGACGCGCTCTGAGCGATGTACGTATTCGACGCGACGCCGCTTATCTATCTCGCCACCGTCGATCGACTACCGATCATCGAGTCGCTCCGATCGGAGTGTGTGACTACGAATGCCGTCTACGAAGAGGTAGTTACGACGGGAATCGACGAAGGCCACGCAGACGCGAGACGGATCGAGCACGTCATCGAAAACGGGCTCCTGTCGGTCGAGGAAGTCGACCAAACCGTCCTCTTCGAACGGCTGCGGAAAAACGACCGTCTCAGCATCGCCGACGCCTCGGTCCTCGCCCTGGCCGACCAGCACGACGGAACGGCGATCGTCGACGAGCGCTACGGTCGGGCCGTCGCGAGCGCCGAGACCGTTCCCACCCGCGGGACGGCCTATATCGTGCTTCGACTGCATCGCGACGACATCCTCACCGCCGACGAGGCACAGGAGACGATCGACGAGATGGTCGACGCGGGCTGGTACTGCGCCCCCGACCTGTACGCGAAGATCAGTCGGAAGATCGACGAGCTATCCGAGTGACGCGCTATCTCGAGGTGGGCTGGATTGCGGTCAGCGGGGCATACGCCGATCAGAACTCCGTTCCCTGTCGCGCCCGCTGTCCGTCGTCGATCGGGTGTTTCACCTTGCGGACGTTCGTGATCAGGTCGGCCGCCGCCGAGAGGTAGTCGGGTTCGGTGTGGCTTCCCGAGAGGACGAGTTCCAGTCCGTCCGGTTTCGCGTCGATCAGGTCGAGCACGTCGGTTTCGCTGACGAGTCCTCGATCGGCGGCGTACAGCACCTCGTCGAGCACGAGCATGTGCATCCCCGCCTCCGGAGCGGCGTCGAGCGGGATCGGTTCGTCGAGGTCGGCCCCACGGGCCGCCGCGAGCAACTCCTGGGCGCGCTCGAGGCCGGCCTGGGCCTCCGCCTCGTGATCCGCCTCGTCGGTCCCGTCGGCCATCCCGTGCCAGCCGTAGTGGCCGAGGTTCTCGTAGCTGATCCCCGGCAGGGCCGCGATCGCGTTGTACTCGCCGCGGACGGCGTCGACGCTCGACGCGCCGCCTTTCATAAACTGGAGCAGATGCACGCGGTAGCCGTGCCCGGCCGCCCGCATCCCCAGGCCGAGCGTCGCCGTCGTCTTCCCCTTGCCGTCGCCCCACCACACCTGGACGAGGCCGAACTCCTCGGGTGCGGCCGCTTCGATCGGCTCCGCCTCGGGCGATCGCCCCCCGCCAGGCGTGTCGGCGATCGCCGATTCCGGTGGCTGGTCCTCGCTCATACGGAAGTCGTCGGACCCGTCGTATTTGTAGCTACGGCATCGACGACTGCCGCCCTAATCTATCCGTGCTACCATGCCACAATCAAACGGGTCTTTAGGCTTCGGTCCTAAGATGGTCGCGTCCGATGCCACTCGAGTTCTCTTCGGCCGACGAAGCACCTCCGTTCCGGGACGTCATCACCGTCCTGGACGACGAGGACTGTCGGACGATCATCTCCGTGCTCGACGAACCGATGACGGTGCCGGAGATTGCCGAGGCAGCGGATCTTCCCCTCTCGACGACCTATCGCAAACTCGATCGCCTGACCGAGGCACAACTCGCGAGCGAGACCACCGGCGTTCGACACGGTCGCCACCACAAGTCGCGGTACATCGTCGACTTCGATCGCATCTCGGTCGATCTCGACGACGAACTGGAGTTTCGCGTCGACATCGATCGCTCGAACCCCGCTCTCGGCCTCTGGTCCGACGTGAAACAGGAGTTCTGACGCTCCGGAGCACCCGTCGAATTCGGCGACACTCGATCGGATCCGTCGCGACCGAGGCCCCGTCCCGAGCGCTTCGATCGACGAATACCGAACGGGCCGACAGCCACACATCGTACACAGTGTAAACAGTGCAGACAGTTTGAACTGTGTATGCTACCCGGAGCGATCGCTCCCGGACCGGACTCGCACGACCGGATAGATGGACGTGGACCGCCGATCACCCGAACGAAGGCGGGTCAAACTCTGTACGTGTGATACCTCAAGTCATTCAGGAATTAGCGATAAATACTGACATTCCGGCAAATTACGAAGGCATTTTACCTACAATCGGGTGAAAATAGTTCGTACATGGTCGGCTCGAAATCCAACACGCTCCCAGATCGGCGAACCGTCCTCAAACTCATCGGTGGCGCCACAGTCGTCCCGCTACTGGCAGGCTGTGGCGGCCCGGGCGAAGACGGCGAGGAGACGGAAGACGGTGACGGCGACGAGGAAAACGAAACGGAGGATAACGAAACAGAAGCCAACGAAACGGAGGACAACGAGACTGAAGCCAACGAAACCGAGGATAACGAAACCGAGGATAACGAAACCGAGGACAACGAAACGGAAGACAACGAAACCGACGAGTAGCGATCGGAGACCCCGTCGTCTGCGCTCCCGGACGCGATCGGTCGGGAGAGTGCAGCGACGGACCACGACCTTTCGGAAGCCGATTCACGGTACATACATACGGTACGGTCCCCTATCGGATCGTATGAGCGAGAGCGCGACGTTCGGCGGCGGTTGCTTCTGGTGTATCGAGGCGGCGTTCAAGGAACTCGACGGCGTCGAGTCCGTCACGTCCGGCTACGCCGGTGGCCACAGCGACGATCCATCCTACCGGGAGGTCTGTTCCGGGACGACCGGCCACGCCGAGGTCGTCCGCGTGACCTACGATCCGGCGGCGATCGGGTACGACGACCTTCTCGAAGTGTTCTTCGCGGTTCACGACCCGACACAGCTCAACCGGCAGGGTCCCGACGTCGGCACCCAGTACCGATCGATCGTGCTCTACGAGTCGGATGCCCAGCGCGAACAGGCCGAGGCGTACATCGAGGCGCTCGACGAGGAGTACGACGACGACGTCGTCACCGAACTGGAACCGCTGGAGACCTTCTACCGTGCCGAGGAGAAACACCAGGACTACTTCGAGAAGAACCCGCAGGACGCCTACTGCCGGATGCACGCCGCGCCGAAAGTCGAGAAAGTCCGCGAGAAGTTCGACGCGAAACTCGAACAGGCCTGACCGGGTTTCCCGCCGGCGCTACGCTTCTACCCGCCACGTCAGCAACGCACCGTCGTCGAGTCGATCGACCGACTCGAGTTCGAGCGTGGGGAACTCCTCGACGAACCCCTCGCCGTCGGCCAGGGTCGGCGCGTCGCGACCGCCGATCACCGTCGGCCCGACGAACGTCCGGAGTTCGTCGACCAGACCGGCCGCGAACAGCGAGAAGATGAGTTCGCCGCCGCCCTCGACCATGATCCGATCGAGCCCCTGCTCCTCCAGCGCGGCGAACGCCCGCAGGAGGTCGACCCGATCGTCCCCCGCAGTGACCAGCGTCGCGTGATCGGCGAGGTCCGCGCGTCGGTCGACCGGGGCGGCCTCTGTCACGCAGACGTAGGTGGATGCCGCGTCGTCCAGGATCGCGGCGTCTGGCGGCGTTCGCGCGGTCGAGTCGACGACGACGCGGGCCGGGTTGGCCGATCGGTCCGCCTCGCGGCGCTCCGTCCGCAGCGTGTCGTCTTTCACGGTCAGGTGTGGGTCGTCGGCGAGAACGGTGCCGACGCCGACGACGACGGCGTCGCTGTCGGCCCGGAGTCGATCGACGCGAGCGAAGTCCTCGTCGCCGCTGATGGCGATCTGTTCCCGGCGACGCGAGGAGAGTTTGCCGTCCGCGCTCGTGGCGGCGTTGACGACGACGTGCATACCCACGCTGCGTGAGCGGACCTAAAGAAGACACCGAGGTCGGAGCGGCGTCGGGGACCGCGATCGCAGCCGGGCCGTCCGGGACGCGATCGACGTCAGGGACCGATCCGTCGATACCCCCCGTCCCACGAGGCGATCGCGGTTCGATTGGACGACGTCTCAGCGTCCGTCCCGCGGACGAACCACGGGACGATCACGTCGGCCAGTCGATCGTGGGCCGTGTCGTAGTCGAGACCGCTCGGCTCGTCGCCCGGTTGGCCCCGGTAGCTCCCGAACTGGGAGTGATTCAGCGGGAGTTCCCGGACCGTCGCGTCCGCGGGGAGATTCCCGCGGTTCGCATCGTACGCGTCGCGGTCGAGGACCGTATCCGCGCTCCCGGTCACGCTCAAAACGTCGAGGTCGGTTCCCGAGACGTCCCTGTCGCAGTACGACGCGAAGAGGACGACGCCGTCGACGCTCGCTGGGTTGGCCGCCGCGTACCGGCAGGCCATCGCGCCGCCCAGCGAGTGGCCGCCGACGTACCAGGTCTCGATCGACGATTCCGAGACGTACCTCGAGGCTGCACCACGATCGAGGACGGCGAGGTTCAGCGGCATCTTCGGAACGACGACGGTCACGTCGGCTTCGCTGGCGAGCGGCGCGAGCGAGGTGAGGTAGGCGTCCGGGTGGACGCGCCCGCCCGGATAGAAGACGAGGCCGACCGCCGGATCGCTCCCTGCCGTCGAACCGTCTTCGGTCGCCATATCGTCCGACGTCGGTTCGAGGACGTAGGTCCCACCCCGCTGCGTGACCGTCACGTCCGGATTCTCCTGCACGCTCGCGATACTGGCGTCCGTTCCGTGATACGGCGTTCCGAGGTAGAACACCGCGCCCGCGACGACGACGATCCCGAGGGCGACGAGCCAGACGACCAGTCGCTTGGCCTGGCTCCGGAGGCGATCACGATCCATTGACGGGCGTTCGCACCACCCGGACAAAGGTCCTTGTCAGACGCGTCCACGGATCTCCGCTTCACTTCCGCCGCGCTGCGGGAACGCTTTTTAAGCCCCCGGACGAATTCCCGGTGATGGAACTCGATGATCATGCCGAGGATCTCGCCTCCGACCTCGGTGTCGACAAAGAGGAGGTCAAAGCAGACCTGCAGAACCTGGTGGAGTACAGCGTCCCGATCGACGAGGCCAAAGGGAGCCTGCGCCGGAAGTACGGCGACGGGGACGGCGGCGGGAGCGCCACGCCGTCCGCGAAAGACGTCGGCGAGATCACGCCCGACGACAGCAACGTGACCGTCACCGGCGTCGTCCTCACTGCAGGCGAGCGATCGATCCGCTACCAGGGCGACGACCACGTCATCGTCGAGGGGCGACTCGCCGACGAGACGGGCGTCATCGACTACACCGCGTGGGAGGACTTCGGCCTCTCGCCGGGCGATACGATCACCGCGGGCAACGCCGGCGTCCGCGAGTGGGACGGCGATCCGGAACTCAACCTCGGCGAAAGCACGTCGCTGTCGTTCGTCGAGGAGTCGATCGACGTCCCCTACGAGATTGGCGGCGACGCACAACTGGCCGACCTCCAGACGGGTGATCGCGCCGTGACCGTCGAGGTCGACGTCGTCGAGTGCGAGCGCCGGACGATCGACGGCCGGGACGGCGAGACGGAGATTTTGAGCGGCGTCTTCGGCGACGAGAGCGGCCGCCTCCCGTTCACGAACTGGGATCCGGCACCGGCGATCGAGGAGGGCGGCTCCGTCCGCATCGAGAACACCTACGTCCAGGAGTTCCGCGGGGTCCCCGAGGTCAACGTCTCGGAGTTCTCGACCGTCTCCCCGATCGATCGCGAGATCGAGGTCGGGGCGGACGCGACGACGATGGCGATCGGCGAGGCCGTCCGGACCGGCGGCATCTACGACGTCGAGCTCGTCGGGAACGTGCTCGCGGTTCGTGACGGGTCCGGGCTGATCCAGCGCTGTCCGGAGTGTTACCGCGTCATCCAGAAGGGGCAGTGTCGCACCCACGGCGACGTCGACGGCGTCGACGACCTGCGCGTGAAGGCGATCTTGGACGACGGGACCGGCACGGTCACCGTCGTCCTCGACGACGAGTTGACCGAGCAGGTCTACGACGGCACCCTGGAGGACGCCCTCGAACAGGCCCGCGAGGCGATGGACCAGGAGGTCGTCGCGGACACGATCCGCGAGCGCATCGTCGGCCGCGAGTACCGCGTCCGCGGGCATCTCTCGGTCGACGAGTACGGTGCGAATCTCGACGCCGAGCGCTTCGAAGAGAGCGACGACGATCCGGCCGCCCGTGCGACGGCCTTCCTCGAGGAGGTGGACGCATGAGCGCGAGCAACGACGGCGACGAGGAGATTCCGGGCCGCGAGATCGCCTACCGCGTCTTCGCGGCGGAGTACGACGACGCCGACCTGTCCTACGCCGAGAGCGACGAGGAGCGAGCGCCGAACTACGTGATCACCCCGACCGGGGCGCGTCTCAACCGCCTGTTCGCCGTCGGGACGCTCACCGAGGTGACGTCGGTCAACGACGAGATGGTTCGGGCCCGGGTCGTCGACCCGACCGGCGCGTTCGTCGTCTACGCCGGACAGTACCAGCCCGACGCGCTGGCCACCCTCGAACGACTCGATCCGCCGGCGTTCGTCGCCGTGACGGGGAAGGCACGGACCTTCCAGCCGGAGGACTCCGACCGGGTCTACACCTCGATCCGACCCGAAACCATCGCGACGATCGACGCGGACACCCGCGATCGCTGGGTCGTCAGCACCGCCGAACGGACCCTCGATCGCGTCGGCACCTACGCCGCCGCGGCGCAGAGCGACGCCAGCCGCGATGCCCTCGAACGCTCCCTCGAGCAGGCCGGCGTGGAGAACGGACTCGCGTCCGGCCTCCCGATCGCGCTGGATCACTACGGAACCACGGCCGACTACCTCGGGGCCCTGCGCGACCGCACACTCGAGGCCGTCGAGGTCGTCGCGGACGAGCGAGAGCAGGTCAGACCACTCGATCTCGGCCCCCAGGGAACGAGCGCCGACGGCGAGGCCTCGTTCGCCGACCTCCCGTCGCTCACCGAGGTCGACCTCTCGGCGATCGACTCGATCGAGGCCGACGCGGCCGACGCCGACGAAGCGATCGCGGCTGCGGGAGCCGGGACCGGGACGGCGAGCGAGAGCGAATCGGCCGAAACGGACGACGTCGGAACCGGTTCCGCCGCCGGGACCGCGAGTGCGCGGGTGGAATCGGACGAGAGCACCGGGACCGTCGACGCGAGCACAGCCGCCGAGTCCGACGCCGACGACGAGGCGGCGGTGACGGCGAGCACGTCGGGGGCGACCGTCGAGTCGGAAGACGGTGCGGCGGAGATGGAGACGGATACGAGTACGGAGTCGGACGCGACCGCCGGGTCGGGTACGACTACGGAGTCGGACGCAACCGCTGAATCGGATACGCCCGCCGAGTCGGACGCAACCGCTGAATCGGATACGCCCGCCGAGTCGGACGCGCCCGTGGAGACGGAGTCGGACGCCGAATCCGACGAACTCGGTGACTTCGACGCGGGCGGTTCGACCGCAAAGGAGGGCGAAATCGGCGCCGAATCGGACGGTGACGACGAGGCGATCGGTGTCGACGACGACGACCTCGGGGACTTCGACGCCAGCGACGCCGGCGACGGCATGTACGAGATGGACGAGGAGGAACGCGAGCAGATCGAGGAGGAGTTCGGCACCGAGTTCACGACGGGAGCGGACGTCGAGGATCCCGGCGATTCGGATATCGACGTCCCCGCGACCGACGAGGTTGCAGACGACGCCGACCAGAGCGAATCCGGTGAAGCAGCGGCCGAGGACGCCGCGACGATGGACGACGATTCCGACGACACCGCGGTCGCGACCGACGAGACTGCTGACGTGGCCGACGAGACTGACGAAGACCTAGTCGAGAGCGCGGACGACGCGGACGACGCGGACGAGGACACGGACACCGACGAAGACGCGGACGAATCCGCCGAAGACGTCGATCTCGAGGATTACGTCGTCGACACTATGACGGAACTGGACGACGGTGACGGTGCCGATCGGACGACCCTCGTCGAGACGGTCGCCGACGAGACCGGCGCCGACGAGAGCGATGTCGAGGACGCCATCCAGGACGCGCTGATGGGCGGCCAGTGTTACGAACCCGACGACGAGACGCTGAAGCCGATCTGACGGCGATGGCAGACGATTCGCGGCGATCGACGCCGGCCCACGTCGAGCCCGTTCCCGGAGAGCCGGCCGCGACTGCGACGATCGCGGGGGAGCGAACCCTGCTGGTCGCCGACTACCACGCCGGCTACGAGGCCGGCCTTCGCTACGAACGCGGCGTCGACGTGCCGAGCCACGCGCCCGATCGACGCGAGCGGTTGCTGGAACTCGTCGAGCGACTCGCCCCGTCGCGACTCGTCGTCCTCGGCGATCTCATGCACTCGATCGGCGACCCGGGCGGTGCCGAACGCGGCGAACTCGAGGTCCTGTTCGAACGCCTCCCGGACGCGATCGACGTCACCGTAGTGAAGGGGAACCACGACGGCGGGATCGAGGACTGGCTCGGGGACGCGACCGTCGTTCCGGGCGAGGGGATCGCGCTAGGTGACGTCGGAATCTGTCACGGCCACACCTGGCCCGCCCCGGCGGTCCTCGAGTGCGGGGTCGTCTGTATCGGTCACGAGCACCCCTGCGTGCGCCTCGAGGACGAGATCGGCGGCAGCCGCGTCGAGCGGGCGTGGCTCCGCGGGCGACTCGATCCGCCCGTCTTCAACGATCGATCGGCCTACGACGGCCTGTCGTGGCTCGCGGAGAACGGCCCGGAACCGCCGCGGCTGGTGGTCGTGCCCGCGTTCAACGACCTCGTCGGCGGCACGTGGATCAACGTCTCCGGGCAGTCCTTTCTCGCGCCGTTTCTCCCGGACGGCCTGGCCGACGGCGAGGCCTACCTGCTCGACGGAACGCGTCTCGGACCGTACCGATCGGTCTGACGGCCGGCCCGAACTGGGGCCGATCGCGGGCGCGAACCCACTGTCTGGGAATCGAGGGCAGGCATTAGAGGCGTCGCGTTCGATCGTCGACCACACAGCCGCGTGGCCAACGTCCCTGGCCAGGCATGCAAAGGCGGCTGGAACACGAGCCGACCATGACCGATCACCAGCAACTCGTCGAGGCACTCACCTCGCCGATCCGGATCGTCGGCGAGGAGCGCGTCACCGTCTCACCCCCCGAACTCGCCGACCTTCCGATCCGTAGCCGCGAGTTCGAGATCGTCTGTGACTCCGGCGATCGACACACCGACCGCTGGCAGGGCGTCCCCGTCCTCGACCTGCTCGAGCGTGCCTCGGTTCCGGCGGAGACGACTCACCTCCTCGTCGAGTCGACCGACGGCTACCGCGTCTGCATCGACGTCGAGGCGGCGCTCGAGGGACTCGTCGCGGTCGCCAGAAACGGGGAGCCGCTCACTGCCGTGGCAGACTACGAATCGCGGTTCGTCTCCGCCGGGACGCGCGGTCCGCGCACGGCGAAAGACGTCTGGCGGATCGAACCCCGATCGCTCTCCCCCGGCGAGGACCCGGACGTGTACGAACGGTTCGACGCGAACGACTGATCGCGTGGTGAGACGTGAGCGACCGCGTTCCGGTCGTCTCACGGCCGATCAGCACGTCACCGCGTGACGGTCTTCGATCGGATTTCGTCACCCTCGCGCCACTGATAGTAGTAGTACGTCGTGCCGGCGACTTCCTCCACCGAGACGGTTGCCGTGTCGGGAACGCCGCTAGGGACGGGCACGTCAGCGGGGCTGTCAGCGTCGTCCGGTCGCTCCGCATCCGATTCCGATTCGTGCTCGTCCCTGCGCTCGGCCCACGAGGCGAGGTCGTCGACGTACGCCGCGACGGACCGGATCGTCTCGCCGTCTTCGTCCCCGAGCGCCGCGAGAAATGCGCGGAGATCCTCGTCCAGGTCGTCCGGCGGAGTCGGTCGATCGCCTGCGTCCATGCTGGGTGCCGATTGGACCGACGACGATAAAACTCCGTTCGTTGCGTCCCGTCGACCGGAGCAACCGGTTTCGGCGGAGTGGAATCGATCCCATCGGTTTGTGACGTACAGTCGACTGACAGCACGCGACGATCGTTGGGTGGTACCACAGCCCATATTAATTCACAGTATGTGTCTTAAACCCAATCAAGTCGAAGAGTTATATATCCGAACGTGGTGCTACAGACCGACTCATGTTGAGCTACCTACCGCTACAGCGGTGGGATTCAGCGTGGACTCCCGTTCTGGCCTCTGACGAGGCAGGAGAATAGCCTCCGTTCACGTTCATCATCCCGCTGTTCAAGCGCACGCCCAAGGGTGCGCCTCCGTCGCCCCCAGTTTGGTTGCGTTCGAAAATCGCGTCGCGATTTTCGAGCCAATCAGAACTCTCCGAGTTCTGATGACGACGGAGATACCGCAAACCGATGTTCTTCGCGGCATTGTAGTCCGCGTGGTTCTCATACCCGCATTTCAAGCACTCGAAGTCCTCGCCATCACGGTTGTCAGGGTGGGTGAACCCGCAGTGCGAACACCGCTGTGACGTGTTCTCAGGGTCAACCTGTTCGACCACGATTCCGTATTCCTTGGCCTTGTACTCGACGTACTCGTACACGCGGTCGAACGCCCACTTGTGGCCCCACGACGCACTAGTCCGCTCGCGGATGTCGGTCAAGTCCTCGAACGCGATGACCGAACAACCGTTCTCACGAGCCGCTTCGACCAACTCGTTGCTGATGCGATGGAGCATCAGTTTGAACCGCCCCTCTTCTTTCCGCCCGACGGACTGGATGTTCTCGTGTGCCCAGCGCGTGCCGCATTTTTGGAGCGAGCCACGGCGTTTCTCGTATTCTCTGCGCCAGTGGTCGAACTCGTTGCCCGTCCAGAACGTGCCCGTTGAGGTGACGGCGAGGTTGTTCACGCCGAGGTCAACCCCGAGAACCGTTCCGTTCTCGGTGGCTGCCTTGTTCGATGTGGCTGACTCCACGTCCTTCTTGCAGTGGACGTGAAGCACCCAGTTGCCGTCTTGGTAGTGCAGTTCCGCACCCGTCGTTTCGTAGTTATCTGAAAACAGGTACTCCGAGTGCGGCGTGTCACTATCCTCGTCAGGCAGTACGTAGTCGGCTTCGATGCGACCGTCCGTGGTAGCGAGGCTCACGCAGTCGTCGTGGAACGTTGCGGTGCGCTTGTCGTAGACGACGTGCGGGCTGGTGAACGTGGGTTTGGATGCTTTCTTCCCGTTCTTCCAGCGTGCGACGACGCTTTTGCAGGCTTCGGCGGCCTTGTTCCGAGCGGCTTGCACCAACCCGCCGTTGAACCCATCTGTTTTCTCGCGCACGTCGCCGTAGGTTTCGTCGTCCAGCGTGGTCTTGCTGGTAGTGACGTACTCGCCTTGAAACGCGTGGTCTACGACGTATTGAGCCGACCAGAGGAAGGTGTCTACAGTGTCTTCGAGGAGTGCGGCGTCGTCGCTATCCACGTCGAGTGCAACAGGGACAGTACGCCGCACCTCCATATGTTATCTGTGATAATAATAGTTCTTAAACAGTGGGGTGCCAGCCTGCTACAGTAGCCTGGTTTGATTCAGCAGTGACGGATTCATTCCACGGCTAAAGCCGTGGGTTTTCTCCTGTATTCCGTATAACTGAACAATACCACAAGCGACTCACTCCGGAAGAGGTCGAACCGGTGCCCGACGACCTCGACTCCGCGCAGGCGAAACTCGTGTACCTCTATCTCGCGACGACGGGTGGCTCGACGATCGAAGACCTGAGTCGGACGCTGGCACTGAAGAAAATCACCGTCCTGAGTCTGCTCAACACCCTCTCGAGCGGCGGCTACGTCGCACAACGCGACGAGACGTACGTCGTCACCGGGTGATCGATCGGCGACCGGCCAGCGAGAACGGCCGCGACGACCCAGTGCGGAGACTGCGACCGATCAGAACGTCTCGAGGTACCGATCGAGTTCCCAGTGCGGAGACTGCGATCGGTCAGAACGTCTCGAGGTACCGATCGAGCTCCCACTCGGAGACGTCGACGAGGTACTCCTCGAACTCCTGGCGCTTGGCCTCGACGAACTTGGGCGCGACGTGGTCGCCGAGCGCCTCGTAGACGGTCTCGTCCGCTTCGAGTGCGTCGACGGCCTCGCCGAGGTTCGACGGCAGCGTCTCGATGCCGTACTCCTGGCGTTTCTGCTCGTCGAACTCGTAGATGTTCTCGCGAACCGGATCTGGTGCCTCGAGGTCCTGCTCGATACCGTCCAGTCCGGCGTGGATCATCGCCGCGAACGCCAGGTACGGGTTGCAGGACGGGTCGGGTGAGCGAAGTTCGATCCGGGATGCGGCGGGGACGCGTGCCGCGGGCTTGCGGATCAGCGCCGAGCGGTTGCGATCGGACCAGGCGACGTAGACGGGTGCCTCGTAGCCCGGGACGAGTCGCTTGTAGCTGTTGACCGTCGGGTTCGCGACAGCCGTGATCGCGGGCGCGTGTTCGAGAATCCCCGCGAGGAAGGAGTGGGCGGTCCCGCTCAGGTTGAACTCGTCGTCCTCGTCGTGGAACGCGTTCTCGCCGTCCTCGGTCATCAGCGAGAGGTGCGTGTGCATCCCCGAGCCGTTGATCTTCGGGATCGGCTTGGGCATGAACGTCGCGTGGAGGTCGTGTTCGGCCGCGATCGCGCGGACGACCGTGCGGAACGTGCCGACGTTGTCCGCGGTCGCGAGCGCGTCGTCGTACTCGAAGTTGATCTCGTACTGACCGCGAGCGACCTCGTGGTGACTGGCCTCGATCTCGAAGCCCATGTCCTCGAGCCCGTAAATGATGTCGCGGCGGACGTCGCTCGCGAGGTCTTTCGGCGCGAGGTCGAAGTAGCCGCCGTGGTCGGCGGTTTCCGTCGTCGCGCGGCCGTCCTCGTCCTCCTCGAACATGAAGAACTCGGGTTCGGGGGCCGCGCTCACCGTGTATCCCAGGTCGTCCGCGCGCTCGAGCGCCTGCTTGAGCACGTAGCGGGGATCGCCCTCGAAGGGCTCGCCCGTCGAGGTGTCGTAGACGTCACAGATCATCCGCGCCGCCGCGCTGTCCTCGGTGCGTCTCCACGGGAGGATCGCGAACGTCTCCGGGTCGGGGACGAGACGCATGTCCGACTCCTGGATGCGCACGAAGCCCTCGATCGAGGAGCCGTCGAAGTAGATTCCCTCCGTGAAGGCCTTCTCGGCCTGGCGTGCCGGCACCGAGACGTTCTTGACCGTCCCCAGGATGTCGGTGAACTGGAGCCGGAGGAAGTCGACGTCCTCGTCCTCGATTCGTTCGATCACGTCCTCTTCTGCCGAAGTCAGGTTCCCATCTGTCATCTTCTACTCGACTTAGACAACGACATACACTATTAAAGCTTTGCTGTTGTGGGCGAATATCCTCTATAACGAGTCTTAGATAGACATTCGTGGTATAAATTAGGTGATTAAGACGACCTGCGGTTGACGACGTGAGAAGATACGGGTCCAAACTGGACAATGCTCCGCTGGCCGTAGCGAGGGCTGCCCGCAACGTGGTTCGAAAACACTCAGGAAACCCGAACCGTCGGGGATGAGAAACACTCGCGTCGATCTTCCGGATCGGGCCTATCGATTCCGCTCAGTCAGGTGGGTCATCGCACGCACGCCCTGCAGGCTCGCGTCGAGGCTGGCCCGCCAGACGTCGATCGATCGCCAGGCGAGCCGTCCCCAGGCCGTCGAGAAGGTCTCGTCGAAGTCGGCCTCGCTCGATCGCGGTCGCCTGGCGATCGGCGTCCCACACACCGGACAGGCGTACTCGACGGTCCCGGTCCGCACGCGGCGGGTCCAGTCGCCGTCGATCGCGTTCGCGTGGTCACACTCCGGGCAGTACAGTGTCGACTTCCGTCGGACTGGTCCCGCGTCGTGACCGTGTGTCGTGGGCCGAGTCATCGCCCGGACTACGGTCCCGACTCGTAAAGACCCTGTCCAGCACGATTTTTCGTCCAGAACGCCCGACCAGGGTGACTGAATCCACGGCCACGACGGCGTCGGTCCGGAACCGAGCAATCCCGGAACCGATCGGATACGAAGGGATCGCGAGAGTATATAATGTCGACACAGATTAACCAGCACAGTCAGGACAGATCCCTCGGAACCCCCGATCGTGAACCGCCGCGTCTTCCTCGGGGCCCTCGGCACAGTCGCGTCGCTCGGCACGATCGGGTACGCGACGCGAGACACCGTCGATCGACTCGACGTTCGCGTGTGGCTCACGGAGCGCGCCGCCGAGTACGACGCAGTCACGACCCGGATTCGGGACTATCTCGGCCGGATTCTCGACCTCGATCACTGGACGCTCGACCTCTCGATCGGCGGCGTCGTCCCCGTTTCGACAGAGGACGGCGCGCGCGTCACCAACCGGGGCGAGTGGCCCCGCGCCGTCGCCGCCGGCGCGATCGGCCGACGCGATATCGAGCCAGCGGCCGACGTCAACCTGCTCGTCACCGACGGTCAGATGGAAGACGCACCGACGGGGTACGGCGTTCCCCACGTCGCGTCGGTCGGCGGTGCCAGGTACATCGCCACGCTTCCGCCGTTCGACGAGTTGATCGCCTCGACGTCCGCGGCCGAACGGTCCCGGAAGATCGTCCCGAACACGACGCCGACCCGAACGATGCAGGTACTCGTCCACGAAGTCGGTCATGCGCTCGGACTCACCCACGAGCACGGCGTCGCCTACCGGTACGGCGATTCGATCGTGGCGTCGCCGATGCTCAGCAGTTACGCGTGGTCCCCCGCCTACGACGGCGACGAGTCCGCGTGTGGCACGAGCTATCCCGACCCGGACGGACTCGATCGGAAGCTCAGTCTCGTGTTTTCGACGTGTACGCGACGGGCGCTGGCGGAGTACAACGGTAGTCTCACCGCCTGAGTACTGGCCGCTCGACGATCGTGCGGGGCGATCGGGTTCGACAGCCGCAGGCGTATCGATTCCGCAAGGGCCCGGTCGACCGTTTTCGCCTGAACGGCGGCCCGCGGCGATCGTCTCGGCGACGCGTACGCTCCGCTGGGGGCGTCGTTACTCCGCTCCGGGAGCCCTCTCGCCATCAGATTCGCACAACTCGGCCTCGAGAAATGCGTCCGGTGCGACGGGCCCGCCACACCGATCGGGTCGAGTCCGTTACTCGTCGTCGTTCCCGTCGGTCTCCCCGCGCGCAAAATTGACGTGCTGGTCGCCCTCCGCCGACGCACTGGCATCGGGACCCTCGATAAGCGATTCGAAGTCGTCAGCGTCGTCGTATTGATCGCGGTAAACGAGAGCGGCTTTCCCCATCGAAGTGATCTCGTAGAGTCCGGAGCGCTCCGCAGGCCCGATCTTGGTGACCAGTCCGTAGTCCTCGAGAACCGGCAGTCTGGTGTTGATGTTCTTTCGGCTCTTGCCCGTATGCTCGGCCAGATTCGTTGCCACGTTCCGCCCCTTATCCTCGAGTTCCTCGAGGATCAAGAAGTCAGTCGGTTGACGTAATTTCACGTTCAGTCACGCCCCTACCCCACCATATTTCCAGCGGCGACTAATTCTTTCGAATCAGTTCCTTGGATTAGGAATGGTGATCTGTTCCAGAATAGTTAGATCTATTATAGTTTTGTCCGGCTGATCCACACCGTAGAACTGTGCCGGATCGACGATCACGATATCCGGGGTGAACGGATCGACGAACTTTCCGATTGGCTCGACTATCGATCGATCCGACTACCGATCGATCCGACTACCGATCGAGCAGTTCGAGGCCGATCGACTCGAACCACTCGAGCGTGGACGCGACGCCGTCGGGCGACCCGACCCGCAGTGACGCCGCGGAGGGCTCGTCACCGCCGACTCGGATTCCGAATCCGTCGGATTCGACGGCCTGAAACGCCGATTCGTCGGTGACATCGTCGCCGACGTAGACCGACACCGTCTCACCAGGCACGTCCGCCTCGATCAACTCCACCGCGTTTCCCTTCCCCCACGGAATCGCCGGCCCGATCTCGAGGATGCGCTTCCCAGGGGACAGATCGATGTCGTCCCCGCCAAACCGATCGACGATCGCACGCGTCCGTCGTCGAACGACGGGCCGGACGACCTCCGGAACCGATCGAAGGTGTACCGTCCCCGTCAATCGCTTGTTCTCGACGCGGCAGTTCGGGATCGTCCCGACGGTCCGCTCCAGGAGCGAACAGAGCCGCGCGATTCTGGGGGCCCGATTCCGGGCGACCGGATGGACGGCGACCGATCCGTCGCGTTCGAGTTCGAGCCCGTGATTCCCCGCGTAGACGTCCGGCCCGTCGACGCGTTCCCGGACGTCCGCGAGTGCGCGACCGCTCACGACGGCCGTCGTCACGCGTGAATCCGCCGTGAGCCTCGCCACCACAGCCTCGTTCGCGGGCGTCGCGGCGGCCTCCTCGGGATCCTCGACGATCGGCGCGAGCGTCCCGTCGAAGTCCAGACAGAGGACCAGTCGCGAGGCGTCCCGGGCGGCCCGGCGCACTCGATCGGCGCCCTCGTCGAACGGAATCGGCGGCGTCTGGGTCGCCATTCGTCAGACCGGGGGCGTCCGCCCACGTGAATTCCGATCTCGATCCGAACCGGGGCCGCTGCCGTTCGTTCCGCCGTGGACGCGCCTGATCCAGTCGAACTGCGTTCGCATCCACGACTCGATGTCGTCGTCGAACACTCGCGCGCGAAGCGTATTCATTCGCCGCTGTCGTTCGTGCGACGGCATCGTGAGCGCGCGCTCGAGCTGATCCGCGAACTGGGCCGTATCGGTCGGGTCGATCGACAGCGCGTGGCTCCCGAGGCGATCGTGGGCCCCGGTTCGATCGCTCAGCACCAGGCAACTGTCGGCGTCGACGCTCGCCGCCACGAACTCCTGTGCGACCAGATTCATCCCGTCGAGCAGGGGGCTCACGACCATCACGTCCGCGTGCCGGTAATACGCCGCGAGCGTCTCGGTGTCCAGGTATTCCTCGGTGTAGACGATCGGCTGCCACTCGTCGCGTTCGAACCGTCGATTGATCCGTTCGACCTCGCTTTTGACCAGCTCGCCGTGGCGTTCGTAGGTCTCGATCTCCGTTCGGGACGGCGTCGCCTTCTGGACGAACGTGAACTCGCCCCGCCAGGACGGATTGCGTTCGAAGAACCGCTCGATCGCCGCCAGCCGTTCCGGGATCCCTTTCGTGTAATCGAGCCGATCGACCCCGAGGCCGAGGGCGGTGCCACGGGGAATGTCGAGTGACTCGAGCAGGGTCGATCGATCGATATCAGATGCGAGAGCGTCATCGGCGAGGGACTGGGCATCCACACCCATCGGCGTCGCCACGACCTGCGTCGTCCTGCCGTCGTGGTCGACGGATCGAGTCCTCCAGTCGACGGTGGCCCCAGGGAGGTATCGATCGACGCTCTCGAGAAAGTTATCGACGTACCGATCGATGTGAAACCCGAGCAGATCGTTCCCGAGCAAGCCCTCGAGCAGCCGTCCCCCGGCCGGACAGTACCGGAACGTTTCCGCTGACGGCCACGGAACGTGCCAGAACTGGGCGACGGTCGCCGACGGCGGGACGCCCGCCCGGATCATGCGTGGCGCGAGCGCGAAGTGATAGTCCTGGAGCCAGATCACCGCGTCTTCCGTCGCGTGCTCGATCGTCGCCTCTGCAAACCGCTCGTTGACGGTCCGGTACCACTCGAAGTCGTTCGATCGATTCTCGACCAGATCGAGGAACTCGTGACACAGCGGCCAGAGCACGCGGTTACTGAACCCGCGGTAGTAGGAGTCGACCGCTTCGTCGGAAAGCTGGATTCGACGGAGGGTGTAGGCCTCCTCGCCGGGCGGGACGGCCACGCAGTGTTGCTCGTCGGCTACCGCGAAGTCCGCGTCGCCGTCGCCCCAGGCGATCCACGTCCCATCGGTCTGCTGGACGACGGGATCGAGGCCCGCGGTCAATCCCCCGGTCGGTTCGTCGACCGAAATCGATCGCTCCCCGGTTTCCCGTTCGACAGCCCCATTGGGACGCGGGACGGCCCCGGTATTCGATCGTGAGTTCGCGGTCCTCGAAGGGAAGTCGGCGCTCGAGCCGTCCGTGTCGTCCGTTCCGGCGTCCGAATCGTCCGTTTCAGCGTTCGGGACGTCACCACCAGTGACCGAACCGGCCTCTTCAGCGTCCGAATCGTACGAGTGGCGATACGGCTGCCGGTTCGAGACGACTATCAACGTTCCCGGACAGGACGACCCGTCGGCCTCCGTCTCCCTCGTTCGGCCGTTTCCATCGGATCGCAATTGTCGGTTATACACAGTCGTCGACGACACGTACTCCTCGGGAACTCGCATTCGCTACGTCAAGACAGCCTCGCCACCGGTTGATTCGTCGCCTGCATCCGCATGGAGATTTAATACCCCCTCCTAGTAATCAGCCACACGATATCGTTCGGATTCGGCGACCGATGCCGATCGGCCGATCGATTCGGCTCGATCCGCATCCGCCCGGCGAAACCCGTACTCGACGTCCGCCTGACGAAACCCGTACTCGACGTCCACCTGACGAAACCCGTACTCGACGTCCACCTGACGAAACCCGTACTCGACGTCCACCTGACGAAACCCGTACTCGACGTCCACCTGACGAAACCCGTACTCGACGTCCACCTGACGAAACCCGTACTCGACGTCCACCTGACGAAACCCGTACTCGACGTCCACCTGACGAAACCCCGTACTCGACGCCGAAGCGATCGCATTTTTCTACGTGAGACACCGTGTTTCCGGTGAACGGTAATCGGTCGGGACACCGTGTTTCCGGTGAAGTTCCGACGACCGGTTCACACCGGGTTTCCAGTGAAAAAGATACGATTTCCCGATCGAGGACCTCCTATTCGCCCGATCGAAGACTTCCAATTCGGAGCGCAGGGTTCTTGAACAGTCGAAAGACCGTCCCAGACGATCGAATCTGGTGGGCATCGACACGTACGATCGAATCCCGCAGGTGGCGACTCGGTTTGCGCGTGCTAACTGGACACCGGGTTTCCAGTGACGACGCCGGTCGGAGCGGCCCTTCCCTGGGAATTTGCTCGTTCTGCGGCGATTCGCAGTGAAGGAGTGTATTTCCGGTGTAATCCGTACACCGATCGATCGAATCACCCGATTCGAGGGGGTCGACTGGCCTCGTCCGATCGAGCGTGAGTGATTTCGGTTGAGCGAGCACGGGTAATATCGGCTGATCGAGCGTGAGTGATGACCAATTGCGATCGGTCAGAATCGACTTTCTAGGAAGGGGACGAGTCGACCGAATTTCGGGAAC
>NZ_JALIQP010000009.1 GCF_023566055.1 Halosolutus amylolyticus
ACAGTCGTTGCCGAACCAAGATGTAGAACAAGCTGAAACAGATTGCTTCGTCACCGAAAGTGACGGAGTAATTGATCCAGTGAGTGGAGGTGCAGTTGAGAGAGCGAAGGAGCGCCGCTCATCGGCGCTCCGTAGCGTTATCACTCATTGGATGCTTCCTAACCGATTAGCTCGGTCGGCTGGAGTGGAGTTCTATCCGTAGTCGGTTGGGAGAACAAATTCCTGGAAGATCTTCGTCGAGATCGGTGGCTTCCCTGGAATTGTACCATCTGTGACGAGAACATTCGCTAGAACCCAGAGATTGTACAGTGCAACCGCAAACAGAAAGTAGAACAGTCGCACCGAGAACGTCGGCGACGACGTTCTCGGAAGAAAGTCACCGATCTGCCGGTATGAGGTTTCAATCCCCCATCGGCGGCGGAATGCTGCCGCGTACGCTCGTGCTGCTTCTGGTTCTATCTCTCGGTTTGTGACAAACCACACGTGTTCGTCCTCTTTCGACCGGTGTGGGACAGCAAAGACTGTTACAGGAACTGATGCGGTCGGTTTCCGTTTGCGTTGCATGAGATAGTCATCGACGACCGTCTCAGCGTCAACGCTGAGACGGTCTTTCATCCCTTTGCTCGGACGCGCACGAACGATGTAATCGACATCGAGTTGTTCCAGTTCCGCGACAACGTGAACCTGATAGAAGCCACGGTCAAGATAGACGTGTCTGAGCGAGATGTACTGCTGGGCGGTCTCCAGCAGCGTTCGAACGGCTTCGCGCTTGGCGCGAAAGCCGTTCTCTTCGAGCGGAAGTACAGCAAGCGTAAATCGTGTTCCAGGTGCCACAATACAGAGAGTCGCAAAACAGTACGTTCGAGTCGTTCCTCGGTCCGGGTAGGTGGTGAGAACATGATCTGTGTCGGCTGCACCGTAGAACCGCCATTCGTGAAGATCGATCGCGACATCGACATAGTTCGGTAACAGCCGACGTTTCCGAAGAATCTCGAAGAGATCGTCGCGGACGCCATCGAACTGCTCGTCGATGGCGTCCGCGTCCAGATTCCGAAGATGGTAGAGAAGTGACTTTGCAAGCGAATTGCGAGCCGTTGACGTGATGTCAACTGGTTCCTTGTGATCTAACTGGTACGTTTTCCCGCCTGTATTGGCGAACTCTTGATCAAAAGCGATCCGAGAGAGGACTTCGAGAAAGTCCTCTCTCGTGTACTTTCCACACGACTTGATGTCAAAGTCGAGTTCTGGGTAGACAAGAGTTGATGCGGCACGACAGACCTGTTTTGCTTCGGTTGTCTTGACCATAGACAACTTCACCAGCAGTGTCGTGAATTAGGTTCGGCGTCTACTGT